>JAFZLE010000029.1 GCA_017551645.1 Clostridia bacterium
GCACGCAAACTGTATCACCCGCTTTGTACACTGTTTATTGCGCGCGTACCGCGTATGTGCTATAATCGAGCCGCGGCAGGGCATACGGGCTTTTCCGCAGGCAGACTCCGAATACGATACAAGGGGGACGGCATGAGAGAAAGCATCAACGTGTTTGATCATTCCGAACATATCATAAAGGCGCTGGGCAAGGGCGTGCTGCTCAACACAAGCGGCGACAAGTTCAACTCCATGGTCATAGGCTGGGGGCACCTGGGCATCATCTGGGGCCAGCCCACCTTCGCCGTGTATGTGCGCGAGCACCGTTATACCAAGCCCCAGCTGGACAGGACCCGGGAGTTCACCGTGAGCATACCGCTGGATGCTCCGGACCCGGAGATCAACCGCATCTGCGGCATGGAATCCGGCCGGAACATCGACAAGGCGGAAAAGGCGAAGCTTGACCTGGTGCCCGCGCGCACCATAAACACTCCCGCGGTCAGGCAGTATCCTCTCACGCTGGAATGCCGGGTGCTGTACGCCCGGAAGCAGGACCTTGCCCTGCTCCCCGAGGATATCCGCCGCCGCGCCTACCCGTCCGACGTCAGCGGGGATGCGCCCCTCGCCAACATGGACGCCCACACCGCCTACATAGGGCAGATAGTGGACGCGTACATAATCAGGGAAGACTGAGCGTGAGAACAGACATCAGGCAGCGGCTCAAGCTGCTGGAACAAAACCGTACGCCCGGCGCCATAGTCGCCAATATGTTCCTGGCCGCGGTCAGCCTGTTCGTGAACGGCTTCGGGGTATACCTGACCATACAGGCGAACATCGGCGCCGCCCCCTGGGACGTACTGGGCCTGGGCGTTTCCAGGACCCTGGGCATACTCTACGGCACCGCCTCCGTCGCCATCTCCCTGGCCATACTGCTTATGGACATACTGCTGAAAGAGCCCATAGGCATCGCCATGTTCATAGACGCGGTGGTGGTGGGAAAGTCGGTGGACTTTTTCAACTGGATAGGCGCGGTGCCCAAATGCCCGAACCTGTTCATCGGCATACCTGTAATGGCAGCGGGGCTGTTCATAATAGCCTATACCCAGTTCACCTATATGAAGGCGGCGCTGAGCTGCGGTCCCCGCGACACGCTGCTGGTAGGCGTCGCCAAGCGCCTGAAAAAACTGCCGATAGGCGCGGTGAGCATCGCCATACTCTCTTCCGCAACCCTGATCGGCTGGCTGCTGGGCGGCCCCGCGGGCGTGGGCACCCTCATATGCGCCTTCGCCACGGGCCCCATAATGCAGTTCTCTTTCAGGACCGTGCGCTTTGATGCCACCAGGATAAAGCACCAGCGCCTGAGCGATTCGATAAAGGTCTTCCTGCGCAGGCCTCCGTATCATAAAGGAGAATGATCCCATGCCGGATCTCCGAGTGTCAAAACGAGAAGGATCCCCCGCGGATACGCGTCAGGGATCCTTTTTTCAGCTGTTTTCTATCCTCACCCGTATCTCGGACGAGTTTCGGTCCCTCATCGCGTATATTTCTGCGAGTTCCTCCAATACTTCTTTCCTGTCCCTTGCCAGTCCCTTGAAATGGCTCACCAGCAGGCGCGGCGCTTTCAGTGCCTTCAAAACTTCTATCTCCGCCCTGAGCAGCTGGGCGTTGTAAACGTAGTATCCGTCCCTGACTTTGCTGTACAGCGCGTCTCCCACGAAGGCGTACTCTTCGTCCACTTCCAGCCCCAGGCAGCCCCTGGCATGGCTGGAGGGTATGGGAAAGACCATCAGTCCGCCCATGCGCAGGCCGCTTTCTACCACAGTGCCCCGCTTAACGTGGCTGAACGTCTCCCTCGACACGTACAGGGCGTCCGCCCTGAGCCTGTCCAGGTTGCCGGTGTGGTCCTGATGAAAGTGGGACAGAACTATACTGTAGCTGCCGCTTAAGCCCTCAATGTTCTTTTCACCGCAGCCCACGTCGTACAGCCACACGCCGCTTTCCGCCCGTACTATGCCTATATCCGCGGAAAGCGGATCGTCTGAAGCCTCTATATAGCTTATCTTTCCGTTTATTGCTGCCGCTGCCATATACCGCTCCGTTCATCCCGTGCGGATAAAATCGGCGTATCGCCTGTCCGCCTGCTTCGACAATACCACAATCCGCAGCCCGTGTCAACCGCGCCCCAGGGACGCGGTTGCATTATTAATTCATAATTATGCCGTCCGGGCCGCCCGGATTATACATTCATTCCCGTCCGGAGCCTTCCGAAAACGAATGTGTACCGACTGCATAGTGCAAATATCCGCCTCAAAAATGACTTACAGTGTAACAATGTGCAAGTTTGCGTGCGAAATACAACAAATCTTTACTTGACAAGATTTTTGCGTCAATTTATAATTATAAACAATTTCTGGCATACAGCCACAATGTGTAAGGAGGATCATCAATGAAAAAGCTTTTGACGCTCGTACTGGCGCTGATCATGGTCCTGTCCATGGTCTCCTTCGCCGAGGATGCGGCTCCCAGCTACAAGATCGCCATCATGACCGGCACCACCTCCCAGGGTGAAGAGGAATACTATGCCGCCAAGACGCTGCTCGAGCAGTATCCCGACATCGTTATCCACGACACCTATCCCGACAACTTCTCTTCCGAAGTTGAGACCACCATCTCCAAGCTGATCTCCTTCGCTTCCGATCCCGAAGTGAAGTCCATCATCTTCGTGCAGGCCGTACAGGGCGGCACCGCCGCTTTCACCCAGATCCTCAAGGAAATGGGCCGTGAAGACATCCTGCTCATCGCCGGCGTTCCCGCCGAAGACCCCGCCGACATCTCCGCTGCCGCCGACATAGTGCTGGCCAACGACGAGATCGGCTGCGGCTATCAGGTAGCCGACCTGGCCTATCAGTGGGGCTGCGACGTGCTGGTGCACTATTCCTTCGCCCGTCACCTCTCCTATGAGACCATCGTTGCCAAGCGCGACGCCATGAAGGACACCGCCGAGACTTACGGCATCACCTTCGTTGAGCGCGACTGTCCCGATCCCACCGGCGACGCCGGCATGAGCGGCGCTCAGGCGGCCGTTCTGGAAGATATCCCGAAGGTCATGCAGGAGTACGAAGGCAAGAAGGTCTGCTTCTACTGCACCAACTGCGGTCTGCAGGTCGCTCTCCAGCAGGCTATCATCAACCAGCCCAACGCCTACTACGCCCTGCCCTGCTGCCCCAGCCCGTATCACGGCTTCCAGGAAGCGTTCGGCCTGACCGCTGATTACGGCGACATCGAGAGCGCCATCGTCAGCCTGGCCACCTACCTGAACGAGAACAACGCCATCGACCGTTTCTCCACCTGGGCGCTGCCTGTGAACATGTCCATGATCAACGCCAGCTTCGAGTACGCCTGCCTGTACGCCGAAGGCAAGACCGACGGCAAGGTGGACATCGCGCTGTTCAACCAGTGCTACAACGAGGCCACCGGCAGTGACATCGAGTTCACTCCCTATGTGGACGCGGAAGGCACCGAGTACGACAACTACCTGCTCATCGCGCTGGATCCCATCGACTTCGCCGACTATCTTAAATAAGCGATAAACTCGATCGGGTCTTCAGTAAAATCGCCCGGACATCCGTTGTCAGGATGCCCGGGCGTGTTTTGAAAGATGTATGCGCTTTTGCGCGGACGCGATCCTGCCCGCGCAGAAGCGCACACAGCGCAGTTATAAATGGAAGGATGGTTTTATCTTTGGACGAAAAGTTTATCCTTGAGATGAAAAACATCACCAAAGAATACGGGCAGAACGCGGTGCTCAGGGACGTGACCCTGAACGTGCGCCCCGGCGAGATACACGCGCTGCTGGGAGAAAACGGCGCGGGCAAATCCACGCTGATGAACGTGCTGTTCGGCATGCCCGTGATCCATACCACGGGCGGCTTCAAGGGCCAGGTGGTCTTTGACGGCGAGGAGGTACACATCCTGAGCCCCATGGAAGCCATGGAAAAGGGCATTGGCATGGTGCATCAGGAATTCATGCTGATACCCGGGTTTTCGGTGACCGACAACATCAAGCTGAACCGGGAGATCTCCAGGAAGAATCTGCTCAGCCGTATTTTCGGCAGGGACCTGGAGTTTCTTGACCGGGCAGCCATGTCCAGGGACGCCCACGTCGCCCTTGGCAAGGTAGGCATGAACATAGACGAATACGCCCTGGTGAACGGCCTGCCCGTGGGACATATGCAGTTTATAGAGATCGCCCGCGAGATCGACAAGCTGGGCGTGAAACTGTTGGTGTTTGACGAGCCCACCGCCGTGCTCACCGAGAGCGAAGCGCAGCAGCTGCTCACGGTCATGCAGAACATAGCCGCCCAGGGCATCGCAATAATATTCATCACCCACCGCCTGGACGAGGTCATGGCCGCGGCCGACACGATCACTATCCTGCGGGACGGCCAGCTGATCAAGACCCTGAAAAAAGAAGAGACCACCGCCAACGAGCTGGCGGCGCTCATGATCGGCAGGGGCGACGAGAGCTTCATAAAGGTGGAGAGCCGCGACGAGC
>JAFZLE010000030.1 GCA_017551645.1 Clostridia bacterium
TCCTCACATATATCATGTCTCTGTTCACATATAACAGCCTTCATCCGGGCTTTATTATCTTATCCGCGCGCGGGTTTTCAATCGACAAAACTCCGCGATACTTGCCCCGAACGGACCAAACCGGTAATATCGCCAGCATGGTATCCTATTCACTTTCAGTTCGCGCATATCCGCACGGCAGGACGGACACCGGTTTGGAAATAATCGCGGCAATACGGCGAAGGAGTTTTTTCATATAGCTGTCCTCCGTCCGGTCACTGTCATAGCGGCAATAACCGTCTGTCCGCCGGTATTGTACCACACAGGTCAGCCATCTGTCCATACTCCGGCATCCTCACGGCGGCAGCGGAAGATCGAGCTGCCACTATAATAAGTTTGACAAAATCTCCGGAAGGAGTAGAATAAAGCTGTCGGAATGACCCGATTACCGCCGTACGAAGCGGAATGGATCACAGGCAGGCCATTTGGCAAGAGGAGAAAGAAACATGGAAAACTATGTGCTGCGCAGCGCTCTCACCCGTACAAAGAAAGCAATCGCCGGTAAACAGCTCACGATCGGTTTCCTCGGCGGATCGATCACCCAGTCCCGGGTGCCGCACAATTGGGGCGACCCGTTCATTCATCTGCTTACGAACGCTTTCAGGGATCTGACCGTAGTTTCCGAGAACGCCGCCATTGGCGCCACAGGCAGCGACCTTGGGTTCATCCGCCTTGAGCGCGATATACTTGAGAAAGACTGCGACCTGGTCTTTATCGAGTATGCCGTCAACGACATGGGAACTCCCACCAAAGACCGCATGGGCGCCATGGAAGGCATTATCCGCAAGCTGCTTACGGCAAACGGCGGCTGTGACGTTATACTGGTATATACATATTGCCAGGACATGTATGAGGACCTGATGCGCGGGACCGAGCCGCTTGTGATAGCCGAGTATGAGCAGCTGGCGGACCATTACCGGATATGTTCATGCTGGCCCGGGAAATACGCCTTTGAGTGCCTGAAAAACGGCATGATACGCTTTGAGGAATGGCTCCCGGACGGACTGCATCCCCAGTACAGGGGCAGCGAGCTCTACGCCCGGTGCGTATGGCAGCTGTTTGGAGCAGCGCTTGAAAAAGAAGGCTGCATTCCTGCCGTCCCTCCCGCCCTTAATCCGGCCTGGAGCTGGGAAAACGCAGTATCCATACCGGTAAGATCGCTCGCAGTCACGCATCCCTTTTATATCAAGCGCTGTTCGACTGATGCCTTTGTTGATTATGTGGCGTGTACTTCGGCCGTGGGTGCTGAGCTGGATATCGACTTTACCGGCACCGGATGCGTGCTGGTATTCGACTTTGGCCGCTTATGCTGTGAGTTTGAGTACAGCGTCGACGGCGGACCGGTAACGCGCTCCGACCGTGACCGGCCGGTATGGTGCGGGGATCGCGGCTGGCTGAGACCGTATGTCATCGCGGATGACCTTCCCCCTGCGGCGCATCGCCTGCATCTGAGAATTATCCACGGCAACACGCCGGACCACAAAGGAACGAATTTCGAGCTGACGAACATATTGGTTTTAAGATAAAACAAACGGCCGGGTCCGCAAGACCCGACCGGATCATCAAGCCGCCGGCGTCCGTCTGGGGATTCCGGCGGCTGGTTCATTTATGCATCAAATGATATTGACCTGTATGGGCACCCGGCTTCCGAGCCTGCGCGCGTATACTTCCAGCCGGTCGCGTTCCAGAAACCCGTCAAGCTCAAACCCGGCAGCGCGGCCGAGGCGCATGCTTTTCTGTATTCCGAGCGGATGGTACGGTTCCAGATCTATCTGCCTGACGGCGGGATACAGTTGCGATACACGTTCGATCGAATCGAAATGCCCGTCCGTGAAGTTGACGCCCGGAATGATCGGGCAGCGCAACACTATACCGGCTCCGGACTCGTTCAGGAAGGCAAGGTTATCCAATATCATGGCATTGTCCGCGCCGGTCCAGCGCTTGTGTGCCTCGCTGTCCGCGAGCTTGAAGTCGTACAGAAAAAGATCCGTATAGGGCAGCATTTTCTTAAGGTCGCCCCTGTCGCAGTATCCGCAGGTCTCCACGCATACGTGAATGCCCGCTTCACGGGCTTTGCGGGCAAGCTCCAGCGCGAACGCCGGCTGCGCCATGGGCTCGCCGCCGGAGAGCGTCAAACCGCCCGAGCCCGCGCGGTAGAACTCTGCGTCCCGCAGCACCTGGGCAAATACTTCGTCAGCGTCGGCTTCCTTTCCGGACAGCTCCAGCGCGCCTGTGGGGCATACTGCCGCGCAGGCACCGCAGGCGCGGCACAAAGCGCGGTCAAAGCTATGGCCTGATCCGCTTCTCGAGTGAAGCTTTTCGGGGCACACCTGCGCGCATGCGCCGCAGCGTATGCAGTTCGCCGGACTGTAGAGCAGTTCGGGACAGGATTTATGTGATTCCGGATTATGGCACCACGCGCAGTTCAGGGAACAGCCTTTAAAGAACACAGTTGTACGTATCCCCGGCCCGTCGTGCAGGCAGAAGCGCTGTATGTTGAATATCATGCCCTTCATGGGCTCATACCTCGTGCGCAGTGCGAAGCAGCACTTCGCTTTGCATCTGAGGCGAGAGCTTCACGAAATAATCGCTGTAACCGCCTATGCGCACCACCAGGTCCCGATAGGCTTCCGGCTCGGCCTGCGCTTTTAAAAGCGTTTCCCGGTCCACCACGTTCACCTGCATCTCAAACCCGCCGCGGCGCATATAGGTCTCGATGAGCGCGGCCACCTTTTCACAGGAATCGGCAGTGAACGTCTTTTTTGAGAACTTCATGTTCACAGCCACCCCGCCTATCAGCTCCTTGTGTGACCACTTGGTGCTGGAAAGGACGGACGCCGTGGGCCCGTTCTTTTCCCGGCCCTGGCAGGGGCCCGAGCCGTCGCCCAGGGGAAAACCGGCACGCCTTCCGTCCGGGGATGCGCCCGTATCCCGGCCGAAGCGCTCGTGCATTACCCAGCAGAACACGCTTGGGATAAGGTGCGAGCCCGTAAACATGGGCGAATAGCGCCGGCACTCTTTGACGATGTGATCTATCATGAAAGTGAACAGACTGTCCACCCGGTCGATGTCGTTGCCGTACTTGTCCACGTTGTTGAGCAGTCTGAGCCTTAACGCCTCGTATCCATTGAAGTCAGAGTTCAGCATCTCCCGCAGTTCCGCGAAAGTGAGCTCGTGTCTTTCGAATATCACGGTGCGGATCACTTCCAAAGAATCCGCCAGGTTTGCCATGCCCACAAAACTGGGCATGATCCAGTTGTAGCGCGCGCCGCCCTTTTCAATATCGACGCCCCGCTTCAGGCAGTCATTGACCAAGCAGGACAAAAGCGGGTTTATAGTGCGCTCGGAGCGCAATAGCCGGAAATGATTCTGCGTTTCGAAATTCCGACGGATGGAATCGTCCAGATGCTTTAGCAGCGCTTCGGTGAGCGCGTCAAATGAAGGCCAGTCCCGGTCCAGCAGGTCGAGCAGCAGCTGTACCATATTGGTATATGGGCTGGCTACCCACACGTTGCTGGCCGCCAAGGGCGTGATCTCCACGCATGTGCTGTGTATATAATCGTGCGCTTCCTCCGGCGGCACCCCGTACTCCATAAGGCCCGCGCTGATCACGTCGTCGTTGAATACCGCCGGATGCGAACGCCCGTGGGAGAGTATCTCGCACGCGTCCCTTAACAGGGACCCGGGCATGCCGTCCGTCCAGCACAGACCTACGGAAGGATACACGAGGCGAATATCGTCTACCGCCTGCATGCCCATACGGGTCAGCTCGTTGGCTACGATATTGCCGTACCTGTCGCGCCCGCCCAGCATATAGCCGCTGGATAGGCCGTGGGGCACGCGGTTGTTTATCTGGATGGCGAGGCAGTCCATAAGCGTCTGCGCGCTTTCGTCGGTCAGGACACCCTTTTTCTTATCGGCAAGGTAGAACGGGTACAGATACCTGTCCGGACGCCCCAGCTGGAACTGCTGCATGGAGAAGTAGCGGTACGGGTTCATAGACAGGCAGAAGGTCATAAAATGCACCGACTGCACTGCCTCGCGAAAGCTTCGCGCAGGATATTCCGGCACACGGCGGCATACCTGGGCGATTTTAAGCAGCTCCCTTTGGCGCAGCGCGTCTTTGCAGCTGTCAGCCAGCCTGTCCGCATGGTCCGCGTAGCGGCGTGAAAACTCCGCCGCGGCATCAAGGCACGCAGCGCACAGCCTGTAATACCTGTGTTTTTCCTCGTCTGCCGTTTCCGTGATCAGCCGCTCTATGCGGTCTTTTATTCCACGGGTGCCTTCCCTCAGCAGCAGCTCGTAGTCCACAGCCATGTGTGAATCCTGCCCCATGCGTACGCCCAGCGGATCCGCGTAAGATGCGCGCACATCCCTCCAGCGTTCGGCTTTTTCGTGGGAAAGCGGGTGCGACGCCTTGCCGACGATCAGTTCGCCGTCGTCTATGACCGGCTCCATGCTGCCCAGCGCCCGGGCATATGCGTCCGCATAGCGCGCTTCGTCCGATCCCAGCGCCTGATTGTCTGCCCAGCGCTCAAAAAACGCCAGGTAGAACGCGTCATAGCATATCACCGGCTCCACAGCCGCCGATCTTAGCTTTTCTATACGCTGCCTGTCATACGGAAACATACTTATCGCCGCTTTCGTTCTTCTGTCCGTTATCATTGAAAAGCCCTTCGGGCATTAAAGTATTCTTCGGCTCGCCCTGCAAATCCTGCATCGCTGGGGCTTTTGATCTCCCATTCCCCTGTTTCGGCTTCGCCGCGTCCCGTACGGGCACAAAAAGGCACTGTCGTTAAGCAGTGCCTTATTTCATTATTCGGCAAATTATCTTTTTGATTCGTTTGGGCTCGTCAGTCTTTGGCACCGGGCTTTGTTATCTGCGGATCCATCCGGCAGCGCCGCGCAAGCTGACTACGATCCAGTCTTTTTCGACCTTAAGAATTGGCAGGGTCGTGTTTTTCTCAAGCAGAGCGACCTTGGGCGCGGAAGTGCTGTTCCAGGCATATACGGTGGTCTTGGCGTCGGAACGGTACCACTGCGGATCGACTACGATGTAGTCAGCGTTGACCCAGCCGGAAGGCGAATTCTCGGAATCGCCGAGCACGCAGTACGCCCAGCCGTTGGTCTGCTTCGCCACGATGATCACGTCGCCGTACTTCAGCGTCCTCAGGGCTTTGGCGGAAGAACTGGCGCTCTGGCGCATGGTGAGGCTTTCGCACAGCACTACAGCCTGGTAACCGATCTGTCCCTGACCGCGGGAGGAAAGGATCTCAGCATTGGCAAAACTCGGAACGGCCAGCATGAGCGCCAGCACGGTAAGAATAACGGAACGAACTATCTTTTTCATGTTTTTATATCTCCAGTTTGTTATATTTTTTATTGTGCAGCCTCTGTATCATCGGCTGTCACATATATATACGCCTTACAGGGAAGGCTGGCAGTTTTGTTCGGTTAAGTTTTGATGTAATATTATTCGCCGATTAAAGTGAATTGCAACAGCTCTTCATCTTCATCACGGTATATCGTGTTCCCTTTATTCCCGAAGGCGCATGGTTGCGGGTACGGGCCGTGATGTGATATACTACGCGTAAGAACAAATTAAGAAGGCAGAAAGATCGTTATTTCTTTGGGAGGCAGGAATGAAGGATTACTTGGGCGGATTGAACGGACGCGTGCTCGTGGCGGCGCACAGAGGGCTGGCGTCGGGAAACGTGCCCTGCAATTCCATACCGGGCTACAGGGCGGCGCTCAAAGCCGGCGCGGACGTGATAGAGCTGGACGTGTCCAGATCCATGGACGGCACGCTGTACTGCTTCCACCCGGGCATGGAAAAACGCTTTACCGGTTCCGACAGGCTGATCTCACAGATGCGGGACGCGGAAGTGGATAAACTCAGGCTTCTCAATATGGACGGCGCGGCGACAAGCGAAAAAGTCCCTCTGCTCAAGGACGCGCTTCTGCTTATGAAGGACAAGTGCCGCGTGAACGTGGACAAATTCTGGGACGATATCCCCGGCATCTCCGCCCTTATAAGAGAGCTGGGCATGAACGACCAGGTGATCGTAAAAGCGGCGCCGAAAGAGGAAAACCTGCGTCTAGTCAGGCAATACGCCCCTGATATGCCATTTATGCCCGTGCTTTTCGGCGACGGCGGCATCCATGAAGCGCTGCTCAATGACTACAGTATACGGTATATAGGCGCGGAAGTCATATTTGACAGCGAAAACAGCGAATTCTGCCAGATGGCATACATAGACAGGCTGCACA
>JAFZLE010000250.1 GCA_017551645.1 Clostridia bacterium
ATGCCGGTGCCCATGGTGAGGAAGATCATGTTTTCGCTGCCCTGCCCGGCACCCAGCTTCCATTCCGCCAGGGCGCAGGCGTTGGCGTCGTTCATTATGAAACAGGGGACCGAATATCTGTCCGACAGAAGCTTCGCCAGGGGTATGTTCTCCCAGCCGGGCAGGTTGGGAGGGCACAGCACCGTGCCGCTTTTCGAGTCCAGAGGCCCGCCGCAACTGACGCCGATCGCCTCGATCCCTTTTTCGTCCAGGGCGTTTTCGCTTACGGCCGCGTCCACCGCGCCGAGGATCAGGGAAAACATATGGTCAAAGCCCTTTGCGGCTTCAGACGGAAAACGCTTTTTCCACACAAAATGAATGCCGTTGTCCACTTTGGCAACGGTGACCGCGCACTTGGTGCCGCCTATGTCTATGCCTATAAAGGGTCTCATACAGCCTCCGCCATGTCGGATACCGATATTGTAGCACAGTTTTGTTAGATAATAAACGGAAAGGAGATTAAAACCTGTTAAACATCGCTTCTGCCGGCCAGGCTGCGTACGATCTCGGAAGCTATCATCAGCCCCGCGCAGCCGGGCACGAACGCCGTGGAACCGGGCGAACGCTGCTTTTCGCCCACCGAAACGGGCGCTTCGGCTGAGTACAGCACCTTTACGCCCTTTTCTATGCCGCGGACCCTGAGCTCCCGGCGCATCACCCGCGCCAGAGGGCATACGCTGGTCCGGCTTATGTCGTCCACCCTGAGCGGGGATGGGTCCAGCTTGTTGCCCGTGCCCATGCAGGATATCACGGGTACGCCGGCTTGAAGGCAGTTTTGGATTATGAGCAGTTTTGATGAAACGCTGTCTATGCAGTCCGCCACGTAATCGTAGGCGGAAAAGTCTACCGAATCGGCGTTGCCGGAGCAGTAGAACAGGTCAAGGGCGGTGATGTCCGCGTCCGGGTTTATGCTTTTAGCCCGCAAAAGCGCGGTCTCCGCCTTGGAACGCCCCAGGCTTTCCCGGGTGGCGAGGAGCTGGCGGTTCAAGTTGGTCTCGTCGAATACGTCCCCGTCGACGGCGGTGATGTGACCCACGCCGCTTCTTACCAGCGCCTCAAAGGCGTAACCGCCCACTCCGCCCAGCCCGAACACGGCCACGCGGCTGTTTTCGAGCTTTTCAAGGGCGGCGTCGCCCAGCACCATGCGCGTTCTGTCCGTCCACATATCTCCGTCCTCCCGAAAGGTCATAATACAATAAAAGAAGGCTTTTTGTCAATGCTGATTGACAGGGGCAGGCGGGAGGGGTTAAAATATAAACTAGTATACTATTATTTGGAGGAAATATGATGGACAGAGAGCAGGCGCGCCGCCAGGCGAGGGAATTGGTATCACAGATGTCGCTGGAGGAAAAGGCTTCCCAGCTGCGCTTTAACGCTCCCGCCATAGAGCGTTTGGGCATTCCCGCCTACAACTGGTGGAACGAGGCGCTCCACGGTGTCGCCAGGGCAGGTACAGCCACGGTGTTCCCGCAGGCGATAGGGCTGGCGGCGATATTCGACGAGGACATCATCGAGGAGATCGCGGACATCATCTCCACCGAGGGCAGGGCCAAATACAACGCCCAGTCCGCGCTGGGTGACAGGGATATATACAAGGGACTCACTTTCTGGTCCCCGAACATCAATATCTTCAGGGATCCCCGCTGGGGCAGGGGCCAGGAGACCTACGGCGAGGACCCATACCTGACCGGCCGCATGGGCGCGGGCTTCGTAAGGGGCATACAGGGCAAGGGCCAGTACCTCAAAGCCGCCGCCTGCGCCAAGCACATGGCGGTGCATTCCGGCCCCGAGTCGCTGCGCCACGAGTTTGACGCGAAGGTGAGCAGGTATGACCTGTGGGATACCTACCTGCCCGCGTTCGAGACCCTGGTAAAGGAAGCCGGGGTAGAGGCGGTCATGGGCGCGTACAACCGCGTGAACGGAGAGGTGTGCTGCGGCAGTCCCACGCTGGCCTCCATCCTCAGGGAAATGTGGGGCTTCCAGGGGCATTTCGTAAGTGACTGCGGCGCCATAAGCGACTTCCACCAGCATCACAAGGTGACCGACACGGCGCCGGAAAGCGCGGCGCTGGCCATAAACAACGGCTGCGACCTGAACTGCGGAAACACCTACCTGCACCTGCTGCAGGCGGTCAGGGACGGCCTGGTCAGCGAAAACGCCATCACCCAAGCCTGCGAAAGGCTGTTCACCACCCGCTTCCTGCTGGGCCTGTTCGCGGACGACTGCGAGTACGACCAGATACCATATGCCGTAAACGACTGCGAACGCCACGCCCAGGCGGCGCTGAAAGCCGCCGAGCGGAGCATGGTGCTGCTCAAAAACGACGGCGTGCTGCCCATAAACCTGAGCGCCGTGCGCTCCGTGGCGGTCATCGGCCCCAACGCCAACTCAATACCCGCGCTGGAAGGCAACTACAACGGCACTTCCTCCCGCTACGTCACATATCTGGAAGGCATCCGCGCCGCCTGCCGCGAGGCGGGAGTGCGCGTGAACTATTCCGAGGGCTGCCACCTGTTCAAGGACAGCTCCAGGAACGACACGCTCGAAGGCGACCGTTTCGCCGAAGCCGTAGCCGCCGCGCAGATCAGCGACGTGAGCGTGCTCGTGCTGGGTCTTGATCCCTTTATGGAGGGCGAGGAAGGCGACGCGGGCAACGGCCTGTGCAGCGGGGACAAAAACGACCTTGAGCTTCCCGATATACAGAAAAAACTTCTGGCGAGGATCATCGCCGTAGGGAAGCCCGTAGTGGTGCTGGTGGCCAGCGGCAGCGCGCTGAGAGTGGAAGAAGGCAACGCGATAATGCAGGTGTGGTATTCCGGCCAGGCGGGAGGCACCGCCGCCGCCAACCTGATCTTCGGCAAGGCTTCCCCCAGCGGCAAGCTGCCCGTGACCTTCTATAAGTCGGTAGGCGACCTGCCCGAGTTCACGGATTATTCCATGCGCGGCCGCACCTACCGCTACTTCAAGGGCGAAGCGCTGTACCCCTTCGGTTTCGGCCTGAGCTACACCCGCTTCAGGTACACCGAGCCCCAGTTCGACGCCAACAGCAGCGTGCTGACCGTGAAGATAAAGAACATAGGCCCCCGCGACGCCGAGGAGGTGTGCGAGGTCTACATAAAGCCCATGGAGTTCGACAGCCACGGCCTCAACTGGTCCCTGTGCGCTTTCGGGCGCGTGGCGCTCTCGGCCGGAGAGGAAAAGCGGGTGCGCCTGCCCATACCCGACAGGGCGTACGAGTGCGTCACCGAGGACGGCCGCAGGATAAAGGCGGGCAGGCATTTCAGGCTGTACGTGGGTTCTTCCCAGCCGGACAGCGTCTCCGCGGCGAAACTGGGCGTAAGTCCCGCGGAACTGGATATAGTAAAGTAAAATGGCCGAAGCGACCCGCAAACGGGGACCGGGCGCAGCGCTCAGAAGGCTGTGGAACCACCTTAGCCCGCCCTCTCCCCGTGAGATAAAGCTGAATAACGACACAGGGCTGCTCAAGATCATCGCCTGCCTCGCAATGCTCAGTGACCACATGGGCAAGATGATCTTCCCGGGCGCCTGGCGGCCGGTGTTTACGGGCGAGCTGGCCCGTATGCTGGCTACCACCAACATCATGCGCATGGTCGGGCGCCTGGCGTTTCCGCTGTTCGCCTACTGCGTGGCGGTGGGCGTATTAAAGACACGCAACGTGTGGAAATACGCCCTGCGTCTGCTTTTACTGGGTATACTGGTGCATCCTCTGTACCAGGAAGCCATGGGGCACGTCAAGCTGGGCGCGTTCGACTGGGCGGAAAATTTCTGGCGGCTGGACAGGATATTCTCGTACTACTATACAGCTAACCTCAACATATTCTTCTCGCTCACGCTGGGCGTGCTGATCACGGGTTCGGCGAGGGAAAAGAGATACGCCCTGCTGCCGGTGTGGGTCGCCGCGGCCTGGATACTCAGGGGACGCCTGGATTACGGCTACAAGGGCGTGGCGCTGATAACGCTGTTTTATGCTTTCCTCGACCGTCCCCTCGCTTCGATACTGTCGGTGGGGCTGTACATGCTGTGGTGGCCTTCGCCATCTCTGTTTGACAGCTTCACGCTGCGTGCCACCACCCAGATCTACGCCCTGGCTGCCCTGCCGCTTATATATATCCCTATAAAAAAGCGGCGCGTCATACTGCCCAAATGGTTTTTCTCCGGCTTTTATCCCGCGCACCTGCTGCTCATACTGTTCCTGCTTATAAACGGAGTTCGGATGTAAGGAGCGTTTATGAAATACGATTTTGACACTGTGGTGGACCGCGGCGGCACTGCCGCCGTCAAGTGGGACATCAGGTCTC
>JAFZLE010000251.1 GCA_017551645.1 Clostridia bacterium
CGCGTCAATATCGCACACTGGATACTTGAAGTCAAATAGGCTAAAACAGCTTTCAAATACTGTTTATAAGCTTTTTCATGCGCCCGCCGCGATCAGGAACAGCGCCGCGTAATACGCACCCATGAGCACCCAGCCGTAAACTTTGCCGTGCAGCGCGCCAAACATCCTGAGAAACAGTATCGTGTCTGAAAGTGCGAACAAAACGCCCCCCGCAGCGAGCGCTCCGCCAAGGTCTATACCGAGCGACGCCATGACAGACAGCAGGAACGCATAAAGTATAAAGCCAATAAACGGCGCCTGTTCGGGCTTGTGCTTCCTGAGTTTTGTGAACATATAGCACAGGAACGTGAACAACACCGCGAAGCAAACTATAAACACATACCCGTGGCTGCGGCTGACTATAAACGCTGCGGTAAAACATAAGTGTGCTGCCCCGAACAGCGCCGCGCCCGGAATGATGGCTTTTTCCAGCGCCGCGTCGGCAAGCACACAAAATGCCAGCCCGCAGATTATTAGATACAAATTGACAGAAGCGTTTCCCTTCAGCGCCGTATAAACCGCCAGAGCGCAGGCGCACAAAGTTGGAACGCATTTATATACGGTTTTAATATGTCCTTTATCCTCGCGCGTCATGAACAGCACGTAAAACAGCACCGCGATGACTATCAGCGCTATCGCCAATTATTCCAGCTCCTTCTTTTAGGCAGATCGCCTGCCCGGCTGACCTGTTTATATATTGTACCACATTTTGTCCGTAGGCGATACCCCGCCGAATACCGCATCCTGTTCTTTTGTGGACATTATTTTCTGAAAATGATATAATTCTGCCGGATGACTATCTGCACAGGAGGTTTTGTCATGGATTTCTCCGACCGTGAAATGATAGATTTCAATTATGACGGTATTCCGCTTGGTTCATTGGACTTTGAGCGGAGCGTTCGTAAAAACCCCGAAGGAGAAGTCATTTTCCGCCGTTTCAAAGACGGGCTGTCGGTTACTACCCAGATCAGGCAGTTTGACGAATTCGGGGCTGTCGAATGGAGAAACACCGTTGAGAACACTTCCGATAAAGCCAGCGGCATCATCTCGGATCTTTGGGACTGCGCGGTCTCCCTGCCCCTGCCCCATGACGACGACCGAAAATTCACCGCGTATATTCCCCGCGAGGAAGACTGCGCGATTATATACTCTCCCAACGGTTCCGAATGGTCCGATAAGGAGTTTTACGACGACCCGTTCACGACCTGCGCCGACCACTCGGCGGGCATGCTGTTTCCCGGCTGGAAAAAACGTTATACACCTGCCGGCGGCCGCTCTTCCCAGGGAAAAGCCCCGTTTTTCAACATCCATAAAGGTGATACGGGCTACGTTATAGCCGTTGGCTGGAGCGGGCAGTGGGCATTCGAATGCGAGCGCGCCAACGACTTTATCAACATCAAAAGCGGCATTGACAACCTGAGCTTTTCGGTTTACGGCGGCGAGAAGCTTAATCTGAGCTCGGTCGTTATCATGCCTTACAGCGGCAGTTTCATAGACGGGCAGAACAAATGGCGGAGATTGGTCACAAAGCACTTTTCGCTTATAGGTACGCCCGGACGACCTGATCACGGGCCCCTGTGCGCCGGCATCTGGGGTGGCATGCCTACCAAAGACGTGCTGGAAAGGCTTGATGTGATAGACAAGCACGCGCTGCCTTTTGAGTACATCTGGATGGACGCGGGTTGGTACGGCAACGGTACTTCGCCTTCCCCCGATGAATTCGAAGGGGATTGGGGCCAGCATACGGGAGACTGGCAGGTGAACATGCACTACCATCCCGACGGTCTCATGGAAGTGAGTCGCAAGATACACGGATCCGGGCGGGGTTTCCTGCTTTGGTTTGAGCCCGAGCGCGTGATAGACGGCACTCCCGTCACGAAGGCGCATCCCGAATACTTCCTGCGAAAGGACGGGAGCAAAAACCTGCTGCTCGATCTGGGCAATGACAACGCCTGGAATTACTGTTTTGAGACCATAAGCGGCATAATAGACCGGCTGAAGATAGATTTCTACAGGCACGATTTCAACATGGAGCCGCTTGCCTATTGGGATCTGAACGACGCGCCCGATCGCAAAGGCATCAGCCAGATCAGGCACATCAACGGATTGTACCGCCTGTGGGACAGGCTGCTTGAGCGTTTCCCCCATCTGATGATAGACAACTGCGCCAGCGGAGGCAGGCGCATAGATATCCGTATGCTCAGGCGTTCCGTACCCCTTTGGCGAAGCGACGCCATGTGCCCCGCGGATTTCAAGCCCGAAACAGCTCAGTGCCATTCGCTCACTTTCCCCGTTTGGCTGCCTTATTCGGGCACAGGGGCAGGCAGAGCGTATGACACATACCGTGCCAGAAGCTGTTACAGCAGCTGCCTTACGGTCAACTACGCGTTCTCGCAGCGTGACGCTTTCGGTGACAACCCGGCAAAGCTTGACTGGATAAAACACATGTGCGGCGAGT
The DNA here is from genome assembly GCA_017551645.1 of Clostridia bacterium. Lineage (GTDB taxonomy): Bacteria > Bacillota > Clostridia > Christensenellales > Aristaeellaceae > RUG14130. Next base: position 2,498 of record JAFZLE010000251.1, read on the forward strand.
TCCTGCGCGTACGCCCCTATCTTGAAGGTGATTTTTATCCGCTCACCGAGTTCTCTGCCTGCGACGACGCGTGGACAGTGCTTCAGTATGACTGTCCTGAGAAACATGAAGGCGTCATCCTCGCTTTCAGGCGCGAAAAGTCCGGTTTTGACCGCGGGCTGTTTACGCTCGGCGGCTGCAAAGGCGCGGCAAAGATAGTATTCACCGACGCCGACACGCAGGAAACATTTTCAGTCCAAAGCAGGGAGATAAAAATAGAACTTCCCGAAAAGAGAAGTTCCAAACTGCTGTTTTACAGGTATTCCTGATGCTTTCAGTTGAACAGCTGCGGGTTTTCCAGCACCATCGCCGCGAACAGTGAGCTCGACCAGCCATAGTCACGTATCACCTGATAGCGCACCCGCGTGTCGTAAGGCTCTGTAGGCGTGCCTTTGCGCGGTATGCAGCGCGGGCTCACCAGGCCGTCGGGGTCATACATTTCGTATATGACTCCGTCCGTGTGATAGAAGCGGCTTATCTCTTTTGCGGTCGTGAGTATCAATTCATCTGCCTGGGCGTTAAAGCCGTAACGCTTGAGGCCCTCGGCTATCATGTAGTTGTAATTCACCCACACGGCGCCGCGCCACATATCCAGGCTGAAAGCCTCATCGTTTCTGGCTACGCTGGGCAGCGGCAGATATGTGTTGAATGTGCGTTCGTCTTTCAGCTTTTCCGACAGCAGGCGCGCTATCCTGTCCGTACACGCCCCGGTAAACAGAGGCAGGAAAGACGCCACCGTCTTGACCTTGTGGAATTCGCCGCCCGCCGGCAGCCGGTCGTAGTAATAGCCGTCCTCTTCATCCCAGAGGTATTCGTTTATACGCTTTTTCAGCTCATCAGCGCAGGCGCGCCATTTTGCTTCATCTTCCTTTTTCAGCACGAGGCATATAGCGGCCATCGCTTCGGCTTCGTTCAGCATAAAGCAGCTGAAGTCCAGGCAGTCCATGCTCGATACGCCGTCAAAGCGCGGGAATTGTCCATGCCGCTTTCGTCAGCGCGGCAGTTTTCCGAATTCGTGTTCACATGCCAGCAGTAAAGGCCTGTGGCGGCGTCCATGCGGTTGTCCTTGTTCCATTTCAGGTATTTCTCAAGTTTCTCGAAAACGTTCTCAAGGAACTTCGTATCCTTTTCTCGTTCATAATACTTGAGCGCGCCCCAGGCCAGAAGCGGCGGCTGCGTAACGTCGGATGTAAAGTTGGGCCTGGCAAGATGCGGCATGAATCCGTCCTCGCGCTGAACGTCAAGCACGCTCAGCAGGGAATCCCGGGCGAGCTTTGGGTCAAGCACGTAATTGCCCAGGCTGTGGAAAACGCTGTCCCATAGCCACAGCCAGCGGTGCGGCAGGCGGTTCGGAGTCGTCCACCTCTGTCGGAACTGCCCGTCCGGCGTATAGACCTGTGATTTCATGACCGACACGCTTTTCAGGAACGTAAGCCTGAGCGCTTCGTCCTTTGGAGCTATGCGATCAAAGCGTTCAAGGTACGCTGTACGCTTTTGGGCCATGCTTATGATCTGTTCCTGTTTCACGGGCACGAATCCGCCCAGAGAGAATGAGAACAGCGTGAGTGAACCCATATCCTGCTTCCAGAAATGGAACGAGGATACGCCGCTTTTGAATACCGATCCGTGTTCTGTGCGAGTTTCGTTTATTGCTCTAAGCGACCTGAGCTGTATGCGGCCCCTGCCGCAGTAGCCAACGATCACCTGCTGGTCCAGGAAAGTGAACACCACGGGCGTTTCCTCGCCCTGGGCGTCCTTCAGGCGCGCGCTTATCACGTCGGAGGCGACCACGTTGTAGCTTATATCCTTTATGCCGTCCAGAACCACATAAAGGTCGAATAATTCCTGGGCATGTATCCTTATGCCCAGCAGGTCGCCCAGCAGGGAGGCGTTTAGGCAGCTGTATACCCTGCAATCTCCGTCAAGGCCCGAAAAAGCGAACAGCGCGCCCCGTCCCCACACATTCGGAAGCTTCATCACAAGTCTCCCCCGTTACAGTAAATCCTTTATAAA
>JAFZLE010000252.1 GCA_017551645.1 Clostridia bacterium
CCACGGGGTATACCCCCGATATCGCGCTTTGCAGCGTGAGCTGGTCCCGCAGTATCCTGACGGGGGAACTGGAACGCGTCTCCACTCCCGTGACGCACGCGCCGGGGGCGGCGAAACCCTTTATCCTGCGGTCGAACTCGGTGATGCCGAACTTAAGGTTGTTTACCGCGTATTCCGGCAGGCACAGTTTAAGGTCCGTCCAGTTCACGCCAGGGCGGTAGGAGGGGAGCACGTCTCCCGCGCTTTTCGAGGGCCTGCCGCTCAGGAGATCGCCTACCCTCTGGCAGGGCGCCGCATAGGAGCCGCCGCCCGCCCGGAATGCCGCCTGTTCCCAGCGGCGCTGGAACTCCATGCCCGCCAGCACGCCAGCGCTTTCGGGAAAGTCCTCGGGCCTTACGTCCGTGAGCAGCGCGGAATTGCAGTTTACGCCGTCCCGGGCGAACACGCTCATGCCGTTGGTGACCACGCCGCCCTCTTCAGACGCGGAGGCGATAACCTGCCCGCCGGGGCACATGCAGAAGGTGTACACGCCTCTGCCGTCGGGGCAGCGGGCGGAAAGTTTGTAGTCCGCCTGCCCAAGGGCGGGATGGGCGGCGAAACTGCCGTACTGGGCGCGGTTGAGCCACACCTGGGGATGCTCTATCCTCGCGCCGATGGAAAAGGGCTTGCGGGCCATGGGCACGCCCAGGCGGTAAAGCATCTCAAAGCTGTCCCTGGCGGAATGGCCCAGGCACAGGAACACGGCGCCCGTTTCTATATCGCCTTTGTCGGTCCTGGCGCCCGCAAGGCGCCCGTTTTCGATGATGAGCCCGCTCAGCCGGGTCTCAAAGCGCACATCGCCCCCCAGGCGGATGATCTCCCGCCTTATGCCCCGGACCGCTTTGGTCAGCCGGTCGGTGCCTACGTGGGGCTTGGCTTCGTAGAGTATCTCCTCGGGCGCGCCGAAACGGTGAAGGGTGGAAAGCACATGGGCTATGCGCGGGTCTTTGATGCCGGTGGTGAGCTTGCCGTCGGAAAACGTGCCCGCGCCGCCCTCGCCGAAAAGCACGTTGGAGGCGGGGTCGAGCCTGCCGGCGGAAAAGAAGGCTTCCACGTCCTTTTGCCTGTCTTCCACGCTCTTGCCCCGCTCCAGCACTATGGGATTCAAGCCCCGCATGGCCAGGGTGAGGGCGCAGAACAGCCCCGCGGGCCCCAGCCCCACCACCACGGGCGGGTGAGGGGGAGGGCAGTCCACTGGCGTTTCAGTCCATTCCTCAGCTTTGGGGGCCAAAGAAAACCCCTTGGGCAGGGGCACGCCGCTTTTGAGCTCCGCGTCCAGGGTGACCAGCAGGCGTATGTCGCTTTTATTTCTGGCGTCCACGCTTTTTTTGACTGTCTTCGCGGACAGTATCTTGCTTTCGGGCAGCCTTAGCGCCTTCGCGGCGAGCTTTTCAAGGGGAAGCAGCGCCTCGTCGGGAGTGAGCTTCAGCTGGACCACACGTACCGTCACGGTGCTTTTGCCGCCTCCCTTCCCGCCAAGGTACCGGACGCCCACGCCCAGTGCAGGTTGTGGCCGCCGCAGTAACCGGCAACGTCCAGCGCCTCCCCGCAGGCGTACAGCCCGGGGCAGAGTTTGCTTTCCAGCGTTTCGGGATCAAAATCGCAGGTCGCGAGCCCGCCTTCCATCACCTGGGCGTCGGCGAAGCCGCCCGTATCCAGTACGGGTATGTCCCAGGCGTCCAGCGCGGCGTGCAGGCGCAGGATCCCGCTGTCGGAAAGCCCGCCTGCCCTGGTATCCGGCTTGAGCCCCGCCCGCTTTATGGCGTTCTGGGCGACGAAGCGGTTGAGTTCCCCGGTAAACACGTCCGCAAGCGCGCGGGATGGGAAACGCTTCAGGCGCGCCCTGAGCGCGTCAGGCGCCATGCCGCCGCCGGGGCACAGGCGCAGGACGAGCTTTTCACCGCCCGCCAGCCGCTGTTTCGCGCCCAGGGAGAGCTGCATTATCGCTATGCCGCTTATGCCGTCGTCACGGAAAATGGCCTCGCCTTCCTCGCTTTGTACGGGTACGCCGCCTGACAGCAGCGTGAACCGCCCTTTCAGGCGTATGCCCTTCAGGCCCGCCACCTGCTTTTTGTCGCACACGAAGTGGGTGAGCCCGGGCAGGGGCGGGGCAATGTGATGGCCAAGCTTTTCAAGTATGCGGAAAGACGCGTTCTCGCCCAGCCCTTTGCCCGCCAGCCCTCCGCCGGCGAAGATCACCCTGTCCGCGAAGAACTCGCCGCCCGCGCAGGACACGGCCCAGCCGGTCTTACGGGGCGAAATGTCTTTGACGGGACAGTCGCACATGAGCTTCACGCCCGTTTCATTTATTGCCAGCCTGAGCGCGTCCAGCACGCTCGATGCCTGGAAAGTGGCGGGATAGCCGCGCCCTTCGCCGTCGAACACGGTGTCTATGCCCAGAAACTCAAAAAAGCGGGCGGGATCGAACGCGCCCAGGGCGAAAGACGCGAAAGCCCCGCCCGAATGGTAGCATTCGAGCGAGGTGTTGAGATTTATAAGATTGCACCTGCCGTTGCCGGTGGCCAGCAGCTTTTTGCCGCAGCGGGGCAGGGCTTCCAGCAGGGTCACGTCCGCGTTCGGCCGCGCGGATGCGGCGCTTATGGCCGCCGCCATGCCGGAGGCGCCCCCGCCGACTACGAGTATACGGGTAATCAACTTACTATGGCCAGCTCCTTTAACAGCGTTTCGTCCGCGCACAGGGTCAGCTGGTGCAGCGCCCGGGAACAGGCGGTATAGAGCCTGCGCCTCTCGCCGTCGGTCAGGCGGGCGGCGGGCCACGCCACCACCACGGCGTCGAATTCCAGCCCCTTCATGAGCTGGTATCCCGCCACGGCCACGTCGCCGGGATCGGAGAGTATGTCTTCGTCGCTGCCGTCCAGCAGGTGCGCCTGGGGGATCAGGCGGCTCAGCCTGTCCGCCTGCTTTAAGGTGCGGGTCACCACGCACACGCTCTTGAAGCCCTTGTCCTGGCAGTCCTTTACGGCCGCGAGCACGTTTTCGTCGGTAAGGGGCAGTATTTCGGGATTATCGCCCTCGCGCCCGAAGGCGGCCACCTGCTCCCCGTCGGGGAGTATGGCGTTGCACAGGCGGGTGATGTTCAGGGTGGAACGGTAGCAGCGGGTGAGCTTGAGCATGGGCGCACCAGGGGTCAGGAAGCAGGCGTTCCAGGTCTCCGGATCCAGCATGTGCATGCCGGGGGTGGTGCGCTGCTTGGGGTCGCCCAGCAGCGTCACGTGCGCCATGGGATAGTACAGGCTCAGGGCGGCCAGCGCCACGGAAGAATAGTCCTGCGCCTCGTCAACCACCAGGTGCCGTACGTTCCTTTCCGGGTTGGAATAGCCCAGGTACAGGCTCAGGTACAGTATGCCCGGGGCGTCTTCCCACCACAGCACTTTGTTGCGGGCGTTCTCCGCCGCGGTCTCGCCCAGCCCGTCCGGGGCGTCTTTGAGCGCCTGGGCGTAAAGCTCCGCCACCGTGACTTTGGCCAGGCTCTTTATCTCCTGCCTGAGGGGCTGCAGGCGGTGGCTCACGTTAAAGCGGGCGGCGATGTCCAGTTCCCGGCCGGAATACTGGCTTTTCAGGCGCTCGCGGTAGCTTTCCAGCAGCGTGAACTCCCACTTTTCCAGCCGGCTCTCCAGCACGTTCTTTATGCGCTCTATCCTCTGGGCGGGCTTGAGCTGCACGAACGCCGTGCGGTACATGCGCTCCATTTCCTCTTTTTCGCACAGCACGTTGCTGTCCAGCCTGAGGGTCCTGAATTCGGGTCCCGTGCGGGAGAATTCCTGGGCGTAAGCCCTTAATCTTTCAAGAAAATCCAGGGCGCTTTTGAATTTGACCGACACCCTGCGGGGATAGCCTTCCGGCGTGAGCAGTTTTTCGTTCTGCTCCAGGGGATGCTCTATCTTGCACTTGAGCGTTTCGGTCAAAAGCTTGTACAGGGTCAGGGAGGGCACGTTTTCCTCGCCCAGCTCCGGCAGCACGGTGGAGATGTACTCGCTGAATGAATTGGAAGGGGACAGGACCAGTATCTTTTCCGCTTCCAGTTTGTCGCGGTAGCGGTACATGAGGTACGCTATGCGGTGCATGGCCACGGAGGTCTTGCCGCTGCCCGCGCTGCCCACCACGCTTAGGAGCTTTTCGTTGCCGAAGCGTATCGCCCGGTTCTGCTCCGCCTGTATGGTGGACACGATCTGGCGGATATGCCTGTGGGTGGCGCCTTCCAGTATGTCCAGCAGCAGGCCGTCCTCTATGCTCACGTCGGTGTTGACGTAGTACTTGAGCCGACCGTTCTCCATGCGGTACTGGCGTTTGAGCGTCATCTCGCCGCTGATTATGCCCTGCGGGGAATCGTACCTGGCCAGGCCGGGCATGGAGTCGTAGTAGAGGCTGCACACGGGGGCGCGCCAGTCGTGCACCAGTATGTCGCCCTGGGCGCCGGTCAGGCTGTAAAGGCCTATGACTA
>JAFZLE010000253.1 GCA_017551645.1 Clostridia bacterium
CTTCGGCCGGGAAGCCGTGCGCCTTGCCCTGGAATTCATCAGGACCTGGCCGCACGGAAAAGCAGAAGCATGCGTCACTTCCTACAACCCGGAAAACGAAGTCGCCAAAAAGCTGTACGCCTCGTTCGGGTTCGTGGAAAACGGTGAAATGGATGACGACGAGATCGTGGCCGTGCTGAAGCTGTGATCACGGTCCCGCACAAGTCACGTCTTTCGTGCGGACGCCGGAGGTCCATGTGATATGGCGAATATCATAACCGGCGTTCGGATACTTTGCGGTATCGCCCTGCTGTTTCTCCCCGTGTTTTCGCCCTCATTTTATGCCCTGTATATCGCTGCCGGTGTCAGCGACATGACAGACGGGGCAGTCGCGCGGAAAACAGGGAACGTAAGCAGTTTCGGATCAAAACTGGATACGGCGGCCGATCTTGTGCTGGCAGCAGTCTGCCTGATAAAGCTGGTCCCGGTACTCGGGATCCCGCCGTGGCTATATATCTGGATCGCCGCCGTCGCGCTGATCAAAGTGGTCAACATCATATCCGGTTATGTGCTGCGCAAAGAGTTTGCTGCCGTACATACCGTGATGAACAAGGTCACCGGCATGCTGCTGTTCATACTGCCTCTGACATCGGCGTTAATCGATCTGAGATACTCCGGAGCGCTCGTCTGCGCGGCGGCGACATTTGCCGCGATACAGGAAGGGCACTATATAAGGACAGGCAGATCCGGCGCCGATACGGCAGGTCTCCCGTGCCGCCGAAAGCAGGATCCTGTACCAGTCCCCCAAGCAACTGACAACGGGGAATATTTGGAGAAGAACGCGGAAAAATGAATGAGATGAATTACCTTGAAGAATACTACAATACCCATGACGAGGACAGCCGGCTGCTGTCACAGCATGGCCAAATCGAGTTTCTGACCACCATGAAGTACATCCATGAGTATCTTTCCCATGTGTCCGGCGCCGCGGTGCTTGAGGTGGGCGCCGGAACAGGCAGGTACAGCGTGGCGCTGGCAAAAGAGGGCTACAGGGTCACGGCGGTGGAACTGATCGCGCATAATCTCGATATCCTCAGGTCAAAACTCGACGGAACGGAACCCCTGACCGTTTTGCAGGGAAACGCGCTGGACCTGGCGGTGCTGCCGGACGCAGCCTTTGACCTTACCCTGCTTTTGGGGCCGATGTACCACCTTTATACAAGGGCCGACAAGCTTAAGGCGCTTTCTGAAGCCGTACGCGTGACCAGACCGGGCGGCTGCATAATGGCCGCGTACTGCATGAACGAACCCACGGTCATACTGTACGTTTTCGCGGCGAACCATTTAAGCGAGGTGCTTGAGAACGGTATGCTGACTGAGGACTGGCATTGCAAAAGCGAGCCGAAGGAGATAATAGAACTGGTCAGGACCGAAGACATCGCCTCCCTTGATTCCGAGCTCCCCGTCGAAAGAGTCAAACTGATAGCCACGGACGGAGCCGCTCATTATATGAGGAACATGATAGACGGCATGGATGCCGGGACGTTTTCAAAATGGATGGACTATCATTTTTCCATCTGCGAGCGTCAGGACCTTGTAGGTGCGTCAAACCATACTCTGGATATACTGAAAAAGAACTGACAGATACCCTTTTATTGATAAAGCACACAGACTTAAAGCTGTAAAAGCAGATCGGTGGTGAATTTATGCCGTATGACCGTGAAAGATCCATACAGCGAAACGTAAGATTCATGAGCGATCCGGGCGTCAGAGGCGCGCTTATACGGGTCAACGGGTTCGGCGCACCTGACCTGCCCGCGGTGGACGCGCTGGAGACATTCGACCTTGGCAGGGAGATCGGCAGATACTGCGACCAGGTGCTGGAAAGGTACCTGCGCTTCCGCGAAGCCCACGACCAGTTTGACGACGACTGGATACCCGCGCTCAAGCCGTATCTGGGCATTGCCGAACACACCTGCTTTCTGGGGGGCGAAGTGTCCTACGGCGGCAACACCAGCTACCACCACCCCGCCATAAACGATATCAACGACTGGAAGCGGCTGCGCGCGGACATAAACACCCCGCACTACAAGGCGCTGCTGGAAGGCATGGCGTATTTCAAAAGCAAAAGCGCTTCCTACGACTTCTACGCTGCCTTAAGGGGCGGCGACGGGCCAATGGACATCGCCAACGCGGTACGGGGCAACGACCTGCTCTACGACTTTTACGACGATCCTGAGACAGTGGAAGAACTGATGGATTTCTGCACCGGGGCGGCGGACTGGACCTTTAAAAACCAGTACCCGCTGGCTTCCGTGGTGTGCGGGGGCTACATCAGCGGCATGACCACCTGGATGCCGGCAAATTCCATAGGCCACCTCTCGGAGGACGCCTCGTGCCTGTGCTCCCCTGCAATGTACGAAAAATTCGGGCTGCCGTATACGGCGAAGCTGCTCGAGCCTTACGACTACGCCATGATGCACGTGCATTCCCTGGGCAGGGCATGCCTGCCGCTCATCGCGAAAATGGACAAGATAGGCACGTACCAGCTCAGCAGCGACCCCAACCAGCCGGAAGCGATCGACGTATACAGGCAGTACGAATACCTGTTTGAGAACAAGGTCGTGATGCTGGACATGACCCCCAGCCAGATAAAAGACAGCCTGGGCTTCCTGAAAGGCAGGAAGACCATAATCAACATAGAGACCGAAAGCGCCCTTGAGGCGCAAAAGGCGATAGACATGGTCCGCGGCATCTGAACGGGATGGTGAAAGAGCGTGAACGATTACCTGCGGGAAAGCCTGAGCTATTTCGGGCTGTACAAAAAGATGTTCCGCGCGAAAAAAAGCGTATCCCCCGAACGCGTCGGTTACGGCCCGGACAAAAACCAGTATTTCCTGTATTATGAACCCGCCCAGCCCGTGAGCGGCAAGATCATCTACTGGGTGCACGGCGGAGGCTGGAACGCGGGCAGCCCAAAGTTCTTCGACTACGTCGGCCAGGCGGTCGCCAAAGCGGGCTACAGATTCGTCTCCGGCGGGTACAGGCTGTCCCCCAAACATAAATACCCGGCCCAGATAGAGGACGTATGCGCGTGCTACGGCGCGGCGCTCGATCACCTTAAAAGCAAGGGCGTCGACACGTCCCGCGTGATCGTCGCCGGGCCTTCCGCCGGCGCGCATTTGACCTCAATCATGTGCTACAGCCCGGACGTTCAGAAGGAATACCGCGTGGACATATCCCCCATCATAGGCTTTATAGGCTTTGGCGGGCCGTACAGCTGGAAGGACCAGTCGAGGACCGTAAACCTGCTATTGGACCGGCTTTTTGCCAGGGCGTATGACAGGCGGCTTGCCGAGCCGGTCTCTCTGATGGGCAAAAACCGCATCCCGATGCTGCTTATCCAGAGCAGGCACGACGGGCTTATACGCTTTGAGTGCGCGC
>JAFZLE010000031.1 GCA_017551645.1 Clostridia bacterium
GAGCTCCAGCAGCAGGGCGAAGAACTGTCTCCGCGGCAGACGGAAATCGCCTACAGCGGGCTTTATCAGCTAGAAAGCGCGGCGGAGCACAGGTTCTCGCTATTGGAAAAAGAGATTCCGGGGTTAAATACCCTTAACGGGCGCACGAAATACGTCGGCGATCCCGCCCGCTTCCCGAAGGGCTGCGTAAGCTGCCTGTGCGGCACGGGCCTTGGCGCCATACGCAAGACCAACAAATGTGACGCCACCTGCCCGTTCTGCTACGACTACGGCGTGCTGGACGAGATACCTCCCATAGGCGAAGGCATGTGGGAGATCGGAGGCACCAAGTACCGGGAGGAAGATATCGACCTGCTCCTGTCCGCCGGAAACACGCCCAGCGGGGTGGCGTATGTGTACCTGGAACCGTTCATGGAGATAGAAAAGTATTATTCCATTATCGCAAAACTCGCCAAGGCGGGCGTGTACCAGCACCTGTACACCAACGGCATCCACGCGACCGAAGACCGGCTTAAGGCGCTGGGAGACGCGGGGCTGAACGAGCTGCGTTTCAATCTGGGTGCGAGCCGGTGCTCCGACAAGGTCATCAAAAGCATACGCACAGCGAAAAAATACATCCCGATGGTGGGAATAGAAACGCCCATGACCCGGGAATTCTACGCTGAGTTCGGCAGGAAGAAACAGGCGATCCTGGACGCGGGGCCTGACTTTATGAACCTGGCGGAACTGCACCTTAATCCCAACAACGTGCAGAACTACCTGGGCGAGAGCATGTACATGTACCGCCACGGCTACCTTTCCCCCATCTTCAGCCGGGAGCTCAGTCTTAAACTCATGAAGACCGCCTGCGAGGAAAACTGGCCCGTACTGGTGCACGACTGTTCCAACCGCACCAAGTTCGCCCGTGACCTTAACCAGAGCGCCAAGGAGGGCGGCTGGTTCGGGCGTTCCACCTACGGCAGCGAGTTCGACGGCATCCCGTTTGAGGCGCTGCTGCCCGCTCTGGAAGACGACAGTCTGCCATTTTTGAGCGAAGAGCCTCTCCCGAAAGGCTACAATCCGGAGGATATCGTTATATGACCGACCTTCTCAAAACATACCTGGACGACATTGAAAGCCGCATTGACGAGCGCACGGAGGACGAGATACTTAAGTATCTTGCCGCGTGGAGCCGCCACGAAGCCGGCAGTCAGGACAGGCCCCGGGGCAGAAAGGCTTCCCCCTCCCGCCTGGACTGGCCGAAAATAAACATAAACGACGCCATCGCTGACGACGAAGCAATGCTGCTGAGCGAATTCGCCAGCGTGAACCAAAGGCTGAGCCTCGACAGCTGCTATCCCTTAAGAGTCAGATGCAATTTCGGCGTAGGCAACGTGGCGTCCGCGTTTGGGGCAGAACTGTTCGTTATGCCGCGGGAGAGCAACACGCTGCCCAACGTGAAAAAGCTCGGCGAGGATAAGTGCCTGGAGCTTATAGATAAACCCCTGCCCGGGCTGTACGCGGGAAACTTCGAACATGTTTACCGGGTCGGCAGGCTGTTCAGACAGATCGCCGACAGCTATCCAAAGATCGGCAGGTTCGTGCACGTTGAGCAGCCCGACCTGCAGGGTCCCATGGATAATCTCGAGCTGCTGTGGGGCAGCGATATATTCCTTGCGCTGTTCGACATGCCAGACGAGATCCACTCGCTGCTTGACAAGATAACCGCGTACATCAAAGCGCAGATGGACAACTGGCTGGCGATTTTCCCGGAGAACAGGGGCCGCAGCAATTTTTTCAGGTATGTTGAGGGCGGCAGCTTCGTGGTGAGGGACGACAGCGCCATGAACCTTTCGCCAAAGTTCTACAGCGAATTCATCGCTCCCTACGACGGCAGACTGCTCAATGAATACGGTGGCATAGTGCATTTCTGCGGCAAAGGCGACCACTTTATCGAACGTTTAACGGCGCTTCCCGGTTTAAAAGGCATAAATATGTCTCAGCCGCACCTTAACGACATGGAAAAAGTGTTCTCTGCCACCATCGACAAAGGCATACACCTGTCTTTATCCGTAAAATCCTTCGAGGTCAGGAACCACGACACTTCCAACCTGATATTCCTGCACGGCTGAGAATAAAAGCTGACCGATCCAAATCAAAAACATCGGGCGCGGTCACATGACCGCGCCCGGCGCGCATATAAACGGTTTTTGTTTATCAGCCTTCGCCGCCGTAGTATTCTATCTTGGTCTCAAAAGTCTGGCCCATGAAACTGACGGTCTGAGGCGCGTTTTTGAGGAACTCCTCCAGCTTGTCATAGTCCTCTTCTTCGATCTCGCTCTCCAGGGACGCCACATACTCTTCGTAGCTCTGAAGGCCGTATTCCTCGGGCACGAACGTCTTGGGCACGCTGGTCGTGCCGTAATCCTTCGCTTCGAGCACAAAGGTGATTTCCAGGCTGTGGGTGCTCAGGTCGGTGTACTCCACAGTGATCTCCGCGGTGCCCTCAAAGCGGCTCAGATTGCCGTCGTCGTCCAGTATTACCTTGGAATCGAGGGACTTAAGATGCGCGAATCTGATGTTGGCCATGACGTCGCGGGTAACGGTCTGGTTCTGGCCCAGCTGAGTCTGATACGTCTTTACGGTGCCGTCTTCACGCACCACGGCGTAGATGGCCTTGGGGTCTTCGGCGCGGGCCATAAGGCCATAATACGCGTCCATTTCATTCCCCAGTTCCAGATACGCGTTCCAGAGCTTCTCGGAAGAAGTGAAGGAGATAACGCTTATCATCTCGTCGGTAAGCTCTTCGCCGTAGTTCTGCAGGTAGAAGCTCTTGAGCGAGGCGATGTAGTTTACGTAATCGATGTCCACGATGCCCATGCTCACGGCGTATTCCTCGTAGGAATCGAACACCTGGGCGGAGCCGTCGTTTTTGACGTATACGACCTTGCCGCTGTATCCCTTGCGGATCTCCGTCTCCATCTGGTCGATCATCTTGAGCACTACGTCGTATCTTCCCATGGTGGTCTCGTCCAGTTCGTCGTAGTAGAGGTTCTCGGGCAGTTCTTCGCCGTATACCTGGGCATATCTCTGACTTACCAGTTTCTGATAATCCTCGTAGTACACGGATGTGTACTTTTCGCCGCTGGCGTCATAATTCCACTCATGGAACATATCCATGTAGTAGTTGTCGCGCACATAGTCCATGATGAGGTAGTAAGCGCTGCGGCTGATCACGTCGTTCAGCTCGCCCGCCTTGAAGGAATACGCCTTTTCGCTCACGTCCTGGGTCACGTAATCCTCTGCGTTCAGCGCCAGCAGTTTGCCCACGCCCAGCAGCATATCGGTCTTGGGGGTGCGGACAAGCACCTTGTCGCTCAGCTTCGTGGCGGACTCATAGTAATAGTTGCCCTGATAGGTTTCGTTTGCATACGCCACGCTGCCCTCGCCGAATACCGTGTAGCCGCCCGTATACACGCCGCCTTCCCGGGTCGGGCTGTCCAGCATGTAGCTTAAGTAGGAACGGTAACCGTCCTGCTTGTAGGAAGCGTGCATGGTCTTGAACCACTCGCCGTCAAATTTGAATTCCGCTTCCGCGGTGAGCGTGACGTTGGTGGTATCAAACGCCAGATGCACCGCCTTGTCGTAAAGGTCGCCCATGGCGCCGTCCGCCAAAGCTACGGCGGAAAGGCACAGGCACACAGCGATAATCAGACTAATAAGTTTTTTCATATCATTCCTCCTGTAGGGTTGTCCTACTTATGACGCATTCGTTTCCGCGTTTGTTCCGGGTCTCCATCTGCCTCGTAAATATTTAATGCTCAGCATTATGCCCAGGCACACGTTGTGGGCTATCATGCAGCCCCAGGCGGCAGTCAGGTCTCCTCCCAGGCGGGACACGAATATGTACGTGCCCAGTATCCTTATCCCCCACATGCCCGTCACGTTGAAAAGGAAGGAGTGGAAGGTATCGCCGATGCCGTTGAA
>JAFZLE010000254.1 GCA_017551645.1 Clostridia bacterium
AGTTTGCCCGTGAGGGCACGCTTATGGACATGTGCGACGAGGACTTCAGACTCACTGCGCTGCCGATCGACTTTTACGGGCTGAACTATTATAATACGGTCCCCGTGAGCGTGACTAAGGAAGCCGTACAAAACGCGGGAGGCGGGAACTTTGCCGAAGACAGGAAGGTCGTAAACCCCGAAGGCATATACGACATTATCAATATGATAAAAAACATGTACCGCCTTGAGATACCGTTCTACGTTACGGAAAACGGATACGGCCACGAGGGGGACGAGGCGGTCTCGGACGCCGACGGCATGATCCATGACGACTACCGCATAGATTATGTCAGGCGCGCGCTCAGCCAGGTCGAGCGCATGATCGGCGAGGGGATGGATATAAGAGGGTACTATCTCTGGACGCTTATGGACAACTTCGAGTGGACGGCCGGGCACGGATATAAATACGGCCTTTTGCACACGGATTTTGGAACGATGCGCAGGACATGGAAGAAGAGCGCGTACTGGTACAGGGATTACATAAAGGCCGCGCTCAAACGGTGAGCCGTATTATTCCGAACGGGATAAAGAGCGAACGTGATCGAGGCTTGGTTGATCCAAATGGGAGGGACAAAACCATGAGAAAAATGAGATGCGCGGTATTGGCGATGCTGCTTATCGCAGCGCTTCTGGGCGGTGAAGCTTTCGCGGCAGACAAGGTCGAAACCAGCGGCGGCTGGGTCAAAGACTGGAAAGAACTCGAGAAACAGATAAAATACTATACGGATGTGTGCGCGGAAGAATTTACGCTGAGCCTATATAACACCATAACGAGGAAAATCAACGAAGACTTCGATTGCTTCTCCGAAACGGTACAGCAAAATGGGGTACTCAGGTGCCAGTTTTCCGCAGTGAATTCCGGAGCACTGCATAAAGTCACGTTCTTTCCCGAGTATTACCCGGGAAAAAAGTGCGCCTACGCGTACGCTTCCGGCAATACGGACATATTGAGTGAAGATGAAAAGCAGCTGCTTGACAGGGCTTTGGAGATCGTCTCGACCTTTGACGGCACAGAGGAGGAGACGGTCAGGCAGATACACGATTATATCTGCAATACCGTGTCGCATTATCGGGACAGTTCTGAAGGTTTATCTACCGCTGCAGACGCGCTGATAGGCGGCGAAGCCGTATGCAGCGGCTACGCTGACGCGTTTTACCTTTTGTGCAGCCTGAAAGGGATAGATGCCGCCTATATTCCCGGGAAATATGTAAATGGCGATTACGCGCATATGTGGAACGCGGTCAGGCTTGACGACAAGTGGTACATGCTGGATGCGGAAAGCGCCGACAGGGATGGAACGATATGCTATATGGATTTCCTTGTGGGCACTGATATGATGGCGTCAAGGTGTGTTTGGTCAGCCGAATTGCCGATGGAGATCAGCAGGGAACCGTTTGCCAGGACCGAGAATCCATTTATTGAAGTCGGGGATTGGGATGACGTAATGACAGCGGCAAACAGTGCTTTCGCAAATCGCCTGGAAAGGCTTTCTCTTTCGGGGCTGGACTTTAAAAGCGGTATGGCGGATCTGACAGGCATTCTCACATCCCTGGACAAAACAGAAAGAACAGATGTGCAGATCATTTACGGGTCCGACAGGTGCGAGATAATATTCTATTATCCCTCTGCGGCGTTTTAATGCCTTGTACGCAGGCAAGGCATGCCGGTCAACAGGGCTGCGGCAAACGCCGGCTGTTTTCAGGGCGGACCCCGTTTCACCTGTCACGCATATCCTGCGCGTATGGATGCGTAATTAATGGGGAACAGCGGAATAAAGGGAACCAGGGATGTGTTTTAATGACAGGATCGAACGAAGCGGAGCTATATAAGGCGCTTGGCGCGCTTACAAAGGACAAAAGCGGATGGGAAGAAAGCATACCGTTTGTTTCGGCGCTGCTTGACCATGAGTCTGTAAAGATACAGGCGAAAGCGCTCTGGCTGCTCGGCGAGATGGGCCTTGCGCATCCTTTGGCGGTAAAGGACACGGTACCCGGGATAGTTTCGTTTTTAGGCAGCCCCGTGCCGCTTTTGCGCGGGCGCGCGGTAAACGCCATGGGCAGGATCGGGCGGGGCAGTTTTCAGGTGATAGAACCGTATTGGATGAGCCTGTTCCGCTTTGCCGAGGATGAAGACGCAGGGGTGAGGCTGAGCTTTATCTGGGCGTCGGAAAACATAGCCGTGAATACGCCCGGCATTTATAAAGACCGTATGCCGGTATTTGAAACGCTCCTTCACGATGCCGACGACAGGGTAAGGATGGAAGCGCCGGAGATATTCCGGGTGCTTGGCAAACGCCGACCGGAATTCGTAAGGCCTTTTGCGGAGCCACTGCGGAAAACTGCGGATACCGACACAGACCGCGTGGTAAGGATCCACTGCCTGGGCGCGCTGAAGGCGATGGGATCAAAATAGAATTCTGAGATAAACGGAGATGCTTCGTATGAAAAAACTGTCTGTCTGCTTTTGGGTCCTGGCCGCGCTGCTGTCGGATATCATGTGCGCGGTGGTGGCGTGGAACTACCGTTCCATGCTGTGCGGCATCAATTATGAAGGCTACAGCGCTCCCGCGTCTGCGGCGTTTCTGCTCGCGGTCCCGTTTGCTGCGGGCATCGCGGTATGCGTGGCTCTGGCGCTTTATTTCAAGAAGAGATCGGCTAAACAGTAATACATAAGGGTATAACAGATCAGGAGGAGTGAATACGATGGACGTACTTCAGGCGATATCCAACCGCAGGTCACACCGGGCTTACAGCAGTGAACAGCTTACGGAAGAGACGCTGTGCTCGATACTCAGGGCAGGGCTCGAGGCGCCCAGCGCCCGGAACCGGCAGCCGTGGCATTTTTCGGTGGTGCAGAACGCCGCGCTCTTGCAGGAAGTCCACGATGAGGCGGCGAAGGTGATGGG
>JAFZLE010000255.1 GCA_017551645.1 Clostridia bacterium
CCCAAAAGGGTGTCGGAGTTGAGAATAAAAGGCCAATCGCGGCATACAGGAAATATCCCGCAGTCATTTTCCCCGTTTCGCTGTACTCAATCGAATACGGCAACAGCAATACATTGAGGGTGATATAGCAAAAAGCAGACAGCACGATCACCAGAAGCAGATACCACCATAATCTGCTAAATTGAACGTTGTTCGATTTTGATGTCTTTGCATTCTTCATAGACGTTCTCCAAATCCCGATATTTATCCCTTTCTTCTTTATTCGTACAGCGAAACTACAGTTACAGTCCGAAATGACAACGAAACGAGAGTCTCAGTCTCTCAAAAACCCTCGAATGACAACAAAACGAGAGTCTCAATCTCCGATTTTAGCCCTCGATAGCGAAACGAGAGTTACAGCAGTGGATTTCTTCGATTTTGCCATTTCGCTCTGTGGAAACTTATCCACGCTCCCGCTGACAGTCAACCACCGCAAAAGTCAATATTTTAGGGCCTTTTCGGAACCTCTGTTTTATTTCCTTGACATCAATACTACAGTCTCCACGTGCCCCGTGCCGGGGAACATATCCGCGGGGGTGACGGAGGTTATGCGGTAAACCTGGCTCAGCTGTTTCAAGTCCCTCGCCAGGGTGGCGGGGTCGCAGGACACGTAGGATAGCCTGGGCGCGGGATGCTCGCACAGCGCTTTGAGCACCTTTTCGTCCAGCCCCCGGCGGGGCGGGTCGACTATCACACGGTCAAATTTGCGGCTTCTGAGCAGCGGGGGATAGATGTCCGCGGCGTTTCCGGCTATGAACTCGGCGTTCAGGCCGTTTATGCCCGCGTTTTCCCGCGCGTTTACAACCGCCTCGGGCACGATCTCGATGCCCGTGACCTGCGCGCCCAGTTTGGCCGCGCTCAGGCTTATGGTGCCCGCGCCGCAGTAGATGTCGCACAGTTTTTCGCCGGGAAGGACGCCCTCAAGCGCCAGGCGGTACACGTTTTCCGCCTGCAGGCGGTTCACCTGGAAAAACGCCTGGGGAGCCAGGCGGAAGGACAGGCCGTTCAGGCTGTCGGCAAGGTATTTTTCCCCGCAGACATGGGTGACCTGCCCGTCCAGCGCGTGGGCGGGGCGGGGCCTCATGCGGCAGATAAAGCAGGAAGCCACGCTTTCCAATTCGTTAAATGTGGCCTCGCACAGTTTTTGGGCGGCGGAGGACGGGATGTTCACGCACAGCACGAGCATTATTTCGCCCCTGTGGTTTTCCCGCAGTACCACGCCTGACGCGCCTGCCTTCACGGCGAGGGGTTTTACGAACGCCCAGGCGCGGTTCATGTTCTCGCTGAGCATAAAGCAGTATCCCACGTCCGTGACCTGCCTGTCACCCTCCCGACGGAAGCCCGCCCTGCCGCCGTCTATGGCGAACTCCGCCTTGTTGCGGTAGCCCTCGGTCAGGGGAGAGGGCACGCAGGGGCTTATGCTTTCAAGCCCCAGCCCGCCTATGCGGTTAAGGGCGTTAAGCACGTTCTGTTTTTTCAAGTCCAGCGTGTGGGCGTATTGAGCGTGCAGGCAGGCGCAGCCCCCGCAGGACGCGTAATGGGGGCAGGCGGGCGCAGTCCGAAAGGGGGATGCCGTGAGCACCCCCCGATTGTCCGCTATGATGTAGGACGGTTTTTCCTGTTTTACGGATATTTCCACTTTTTCGCCGGGCAGGGCGTCCGGCACGAACACCGCCTTGCCCTCCAGCCGTCCCACGCCTTTGAATTCGTTGGTTACGCCGGTTATCTCTATTTGAGGCATCAGTTCTTTTTGATATAGCCGGTCACGCCTACCAGCTCGTACAGTTCGGGATCGAAGGTGGAACCCTTCATGCAGTCCTCCAGAGGCACGTCGATAAGGTCGCTGCCCCTTACGCCGACCGCGCGCCCGCCTATGTCATTTGCCAGCAGTTTTACCGCGTAGGCGCCGGTGCGGGTGGCGAGGATACGGTCGTTGGCGGTGGGGGAGCCGCCCCTCTGGGTGTAGCCCAGCACGGTGGCGCGGGTCTCGTGGCCGGAGACTTCCTCCACTATCTCCGCCAGCTGGTCGGAGAGGATCCTGTCCCCGAATATGTGCAGCTTGGGGTATTTCGCTTCCAGCTCGTCCAGGCTCTCCACCATGGAGCGGCTGGCGCCCTCGGCGAACACCAGTATCATTGAGCGCTTGCCGGAGACCACGCCCCTGTGCACCATGTCGCCCAGTTTTTCCACGCTCCACTTGACTTCCGGCACTATCGCCGCCTCGGCGCCGCAGGCCAGGGCGGTGTACAGCGCCAGGTCGCCGCAGTCGCGGCCCATCACGGTGACTATGGAAGCGCGCTCGTGGGCGTCGCCCGTGTCGCGGATGCGGTTGACCGCTTCCACGGCGGTGTTCAGCGCGGTGTCGAAGCCTATGGTGAAGTCCGTGTAGGCCAGGTCGTTGTCTATGGTGGCGGGTACGCCGATGGTTGGCAGGCCGTGGGCGTTCAGCGCCTCCGCGCCCTTGAAGGTGCCGTTGCCGCCTATGCACACCATGCCCTCGATGTCAAGCGCCCGGGCGTTGCGCACCGCCTGTTTCTGGATCTCGGGTTTGAGAAAGTCCAGGCAGCGGGCAGTCATGAGCCCGGTGCCGCCCTTGTGGATGATGCCGGACACGCTGCGGGCGTTCATTTCTATGTAGTCGTCCGCGGTAGACAGCGAGCGCATGAGCATGCCGTTGTAGCCCCTTTTAAAGCCAACCACGCTCATGCCGTTCATAAGCGCGGTCCTTACCACCGCCCTTATGGCGGCGTTCATGCCCGGCGCGTCCCCGCCGCTGGTCAAAACACCTATACGCTTCATAAAAAACACTCCCCGAATTTATTCCGGAGAGTATTATACACTGATTTAACATGGATTTCAAGAAAAAATAAGCGGCCGGAAACGGGTCCCGGTCACTTTTTAAGATACTCCTGGGCGGAACGGATGCCGTCCACCGCGGCGGAGGTTATGCCCCCCGCGTAACCCGCGCCTTCGCCCACGGGGTATACCCCCGATATCGCGCTTTGCAGCGTGAGCTGGTCCCGCAGTATCCTGACGGGGGAGCTGGAGCGCGTCTCCACTCCCGTGACGCACGCGCCGGGGGCGGCGAAACCCTTTATCCTGCGGTCGAACTCGGTTATGCCGAACTTAAGGTTGTTTACCGCGTATTCCGGCAGGCACAGCTTAAGGTCCGTCCAGGTCACGCCGGGGCGGTAGGAGGGGAGCACGTCTCCCGCGCCTTTCGAGGGCTTGCCGCTCAGGAGATCGCCTACCCTCTGGCAGGGCGCCGCGTAGGAGCCGCCGCCAGCTTCATAAGCCGCTCTTTCCCAGAAACGCTGGAACTCCATGCCCGCCAGCACGCCCGCGCTTTCGGGAAAGTCCTCGGGCCTTACGTCCGTGAGCAGCGCGGCATTGCAGTTTACGCCGTCCCGGGCGAACACGCTCATGCCGTTGGTGACCACGCCGCCTTCTTCCGACGCGGAGGCGATCACCTGCCCGCCGGGGCACATGCAGAAGGTGTACACGCCTCTGCCGTCGGGGCAGCGGGCGGAAAGCTTGTAGTCCGCCTGCCCAAGGGCGGGATGGGCGGCGAAACTGCCGTACTGGGCGCGGTTGAGCCACACCTGGGGATGCTCTATCCTCGCGCCGATGGAAAAGGGCTTGCGGGC
>JAFZLE010000256.1 GCA_017551645.1 Clostridia bacterium
TAGGGCTCGAAATACGTTATCGTCTTAAGGTTCACGCAGAACACGCCCGCCCACACCGCGCTGCCGTCGTCGGTATACAGGGGTATGACTATCAGTGCCCAGACCGCGTCGTCAAGACTCTTGGCCAGGAACGCGGCGGGGATGCCGTAAAAGTCCGTGCCGTCCTTCGCCGCCTGCATGGAGGTGGCCAGCGGTGTGTCAAAATCGTCATAGAACACCGCGATAAGCGCCTTGCCTTCCATGTCGGGCGAATACTCGAACCAGGGCACTATCCCGCCCTGGGAGCAGTAAGCGAAGCTGGTGAGCGCGTCCATGGTATCGTCCGCGTAAGCCGACTGCGCCGCCCCCAGCAGCAGCGCCAGCGCCAGCAGAAGGGAAAACAGCCTGCGTTTCATTTTTCAGCACCTCCGGATCGTTCTTGCAACCATTATACCACCCGTAAGCGGCCTTGCAAAGGGCCTGCCCCTATATTCCGAGCACTCTTTTGGCGTTCAGGCAGAGTATCTTCTCTTTATCTGTTTCGCTGAGCCTGAGTTGGCTGAACAGCTCCAGGCTTTCCTTCTGCCCGCCCCAGGGGGAGTCTGTGCCGAACAGTACCCTGTCCGCGCCGTACGCCCTTATTATGTCCTCCGCTTCGCTTACGGAAAGCATTTCAGACTGCGTAAGCGTATCGTCCGCGGGCGTCATGCGGCCTATGGAAAACGATGTGTCTATCATCACGCCCGTGCCGCTGAGCAATTTGCACGCTTCTTCCCACTGCCGCCAGGAACCCATGTGCGCCAGTATCAGCCTTTGGCTGCCCAGGCTCTCGACGACCCTGAGTATCATGCGCGGGGACGCGTGCTCCACGCCCGGGAAGCCCACGTCCAGCCCCGCGTGGATAAGCACCCACATGTCAAGCCCGAAGGCGGTTTTGAGTATCCTCAGATACCTTTCGTCGTCAAGATCCACGCCCTGGTACACGGGATGCAGCTTAATCCCCCGTATCCCGGCTTTTTTCAGCCGTTCCAGCTCCTTTTCCGGCTCCGGATATTCCGGATGCATGCAGCCGAAAGAATATATCCCCGTTTCCCCGCCGGAATCGTTCAGCAGGATCGACGCGTCGTTCACGTGCTCCACCTGCCTGGGATTGGTGGCCACCGGCAGCACCAGGCTCACGTCTATCCCGGCTTCGGCCATGGAGCGCCTGAGCCCGTCCGCGGTGCCGTCGGTAAACGGCATGGTATGACTCAGCCCAGACAGCTTTTCTATGGCTGCCCGGGCGATCTTTTGTGGAAAGGTATGGGTATGTATATCCACCGTCATTCGCCGTCACCCAGCGCTTCGGTCTGGCGTACGGTGACCTTCCTGTCGTAGCAGGCGAACACGCTGTCCACGAACTGCCTGTCAGGCTTGGGCGTGAACATGCTCACGACAGGCACTATCACCAGCCCTGCCAGCATGCAGAACGCGCCGGCGTAGATGGGGTTATTGAGCATGCCCAGGAAGTTGGGCAGCACTTTCAGGTTGATCAGCATCACCAGCGTCATGAAAATGCTGGAGAAGAAGAAGGAGATGTAGCAGGAGAAGCGGGTGGTGCCTTTCCAGTACAGGCCGTAGAGGAACGGCGCCAGGAACGCGCCCGCCATGGCGCCCCAGCTCACGCCCATCGCCTGGGCGATGAACGCCACGGAGGACTTGACCTGTATGATGGCGATCACCGCGGAGACGGCTATGAACACCACTATCAGCAGGCGCATGGTGAGCAGCTGCCGCTTTTCGTCCATTTTCTTTACGAGCCGCCCCTTGAGCAGGTCCAGAGTTACGGTGGAGGAAGACGTGAGCACCAGGGAGGACAGGGTGGACATGGACGCCGAGAGCACCAGTATTATGACCACCGCGATCAGTATGTCAGGCAGCTTGGAAAGCATGGCGGGGATCACCGCATCGAAGCCGCCCACGGGGTTGCCGTTCTCGGCCACTCCGATGACGTCTGAGAACAGGCGCCCGAAACCGCCCAGGAAGTAGCAGCCGCCCGCCACTATCAGAGCGAACGCCGTGGAGATCACGGTGCCCTTATGGATGTCGCCCTCGCTCTTTATGGCGTAGAACTTGCCCACCATCTGGGGCAGGCCCCAGGTGCCCAGGGAGGTCAGTATCACCACGCCCAGCAGGAACAGGGGCTCGGGCCCGAAGAAAGAAGAGAATATGCCGGGAACGTCGCCGTTTACCGCGTGGGCGTCGTTTATCTGCGCCAGCGCGCTCATGGAGCCCACCAGGCCGCCGTTCAGGTTGAGCACCGCCGCTATGACCGCGATTATGCCGCCCAGCATGATAAGGCCCTGGATAAAGTCGTTTATGGCGGTAGCCATGTATCCGCCGGCGATCACGTAGATGCCGGTCAGCACGGACATTATCACCACGCACCATACGTAGTCGATGTCAAACGCCATGGCGAACAGGCGGCTCAGGCCGTTGTACAGCGAGGCGGTATAAGGGATCAGGAAGATGAAAATGATCACGGACGCGATGACTTTAAGCGAAGCGTTCCCGAAACGCTTCTCAAAAAAGTCCGGCATGGTGGCGCTGCCCAGATGCTGGGTCATTATGCGCGTGCGCCTGCCCAGCACCACCCAGGCCAGCAGGGAGCCTATCACGGCGTTGCCCAGGCCGATCCAGGTGGAAGCGATGCCGAAGCGCCAGCCGAACTGGCCCGCGTAACCCACGAATATAACGGCGGAGAAATAGCTGGTACCGTAAGCGAAGGCCGTCAGCCAGGGGCCCACCTGCCGCCCGCCCAGCACGAAGCCCGCCACGTCGGTGGCGTGGCTGCGGCAGTACAGGCCGATACCTACCATAAGTCCGAAAAACAACACCAGCATAATGATCATTATCGACATAACACATTTTTCCTTTCACGGAAGTATGCGTATACTTTAACACGTTGAAGTGTTAAAGTCAAGAGGTGGGCGTGTTAATTCGAGATGAACTGTCAGACCATTCCCCGCGGCGCAGAAAACGCCCCGCGCTTTACTGCGCGGGGCTGGTTCTGCCTTTCGGCGGTCCCATTTCTGATAACGCGGGAAGCGCGCCCGCTTTATATCCGGTCAGTGCGCCTTAGTGCCGTGCGGCGCGCTTCCGCCTGATGCCTGAGCCTTATGGCAGGCGCCGCAGGACGGGCAGCATCCGCAGTTTCCGCCGCAGGGGGACTTTCCGCGTTTTTTGTCCCGCCTGAGTACGGCGAACGCTCCTCCCGCCGCAAGTATCACAGCAGCCAGTGCCAATACCGTGCCCGTATTCATGATCCGTCCTCGCTTGCAGCGAAACTTATCCGTTGGTCCTGACTTTCTCGGTCAGGCGCGTGGACTCCTTATACGGCCTGAACAGCATGAACAGCAGGAAACCAAGCAGTGCCAGGGCGAATACCAGTCCGGCCGCCTGCACGCCGCCCGCGAATACCAGGCCGATCTGGTAGACTATCAGGGCGATCACATACGCGAACACGCACATGTAGCCTATGGCGAAGCAGGTCCATTTCCCGTTGTTCATTTCCCGTTTTATGGCGCCCATGGCTGCGAAGCACGGCGCGCACAAAAGGTTGAACAGCATGAACGCGAACGCCGCCAGACGGCCGTGTCCGCCCGAAAAGGCTCCGAAATCCGCGTTGACATTATCCCAGATTTGGTCGCCGTTATCCTCCAGCTCTTCCTCTCCGTCGTTGTCGTCGTAGTTGTACAATACGCCGAATGTGCTTACGACCTGTTCTTTGGCTACCAGGCCCGTAACGGTCGCCACGGTGGGCCTCCAGCTGCCAAAGCCCATGGGCTTGAACACGAAGCTCACCGAATTGCCTACGTCCGCAAGTATGGAGTCGTCCATGGGCGTGACCTCATCAGGCTCGATGCCCATACGGTCCGCCACCTGCTCCACATACGCTTCCGTGACCAGGTCCTCGTTTTCGTAGAGCTCGCCCACCATGCCGAATTTCCCGTTCACGCTGCCCAGACTGCTGAGCGCCCAGATGATGATGGAGCTCAGCAGGATAACTGTGCCCGCGCGCTTTATGAAGCTCCAGCCCCTTTCCCACATGCTGCGCAGCACGTTTCCGATGCTGGGAGCATGGTAAGCAGGCAGCTCCATTACGAAGGGCGCGGGATCGCCCGCGAACAGTTTGGTCTTTTTAAGCATCACGCCGGATACTATTATGGCAGCCACTCCGATAA
>JAFZLE010000032.1 GCA_017551645.1 Clostridia bacterium
GCCTCACGCCTTCTGCGCCCTGTTCCTTGAGCGGCTGCATGAGCGCCCTGCACACGCACACCGCGTCCGCGCCCAGAGCCAGCGCTTTAAAGGCGTCATAACCGCTCTCTATGCCCCCGTCGGCGATCAACAGCAGGCTGTCGCCCACCGCTTTCCTTATATCCGGCAGCAGCCTTACCGGCGGCACGGCGCAGCGCATGATGCCGTTGTGGTGGCTGAAGACCGCGCCCGCGCAGCCCAGCTCCGCGCATTTAACGGCGTCCTGTACGCTCAGCGCGCCTTTTATGAAGAACGGGAGCTTCACAAAACGTATGAACTCGCTCAGTTCCTCCATCGAGGGCAGATGCATCCTCTGCCCCAGTACCACGTCGTCCTCCGGGCTGTCCGGACGCAGAGAGTGCTCTATGTCTATGCCCACGCCCATCGCCCCGTTTTCCTTCGCGAAGCTCAGGCGCCTGTATATCTCGTCCCTGTCGGCGTAGGGCTTGATGATCTTGATGACCTTCGCGCCGGTCTTCAGCACGCTGCCCAGCGTCTCGTTGTCGCCCATGCCTATTGACACCGGCGCACCCGCGAGATACGCGCCTTCCGCCATACCTACCAGGTCTATGTGGCTTAGCGCTCCGGTCATTATGGGCGTTTTGAACTCGTGCCCCAGCAGCTTAAGGCCCGCGTCGGGCTTTACAGCGCCCAGAAGCCTGCTTTCCACGCAGAGCGAATCCATGTATTCCCTCGCTATCCTGACGGAATCTCCGGGTAATTCAGCCATAAGTCACCTCCCGATGAACGATCGCCTTAAAAATGTAACTCGCACGCCGTCCCGGCTCAGCTCATATACGCGCAGATCTCTTTGTCACCCGACCACGCGCGCAGGGCATCATACCCTGCGGAGTACGGTATATCCACACTCTCCCCTGACGGGATGGTCATTTCAAAGCCCTGCTTTCCCTTCCCGCCCGAAAGCTCGAGCGCCGTGACCGGCGCATCGGTCGGATTTGTGACGGTCAGCTTATTTCCGTTGACCGGCGCCAGGACCGCGGTCCCGTATCTGAACAGACACACGCCGCTGACGCCTTCGACGCCGAGCACCGCCGCCATGTCTTTTTTAAGAGTCTCTCCGGTACCACCCTCGTAGGCGTGCAGTCCCGTAAGGACTTTGGGCCCGAACCTGAGCGCACCTATGGTGACCTTCCTTACCCAGGCATCATCCATGCTGTAGGCGATACTGTAAGCCATGGGGAGCAGCAGGTCGAGTTTTCCGCTCAGGCGTTCATAATCCTGACCGTAATGCAGGTGCGCGAACACGGTATCGTACGCTCCCTCCGGCATGAGCGCGGCGCTTACAGTTATGTCGGGGCGCGCCGTTCTGACGCCCTCCAGCACAGTGTCGGCAAACCGGCACACGTTGTTTATGCGCGTTTCCGCCAGCGCCCGGACGTCCCTGTCGCCCTGCCGGTACGCCTCAAATACGGCCTGCTTATCCGCGTCATCGCCGTAAAATGTGCGTTCCACCAGCTTCCGGATGCGATCCGCGTCCGCTCCCTGCCGGCGGTAACGCTCGAGATCGCCGTCGCTCCAGCCGTACAGCAGGTGATTGTAGCGTATATAATCCAGATGCACGCCGTCTACCGGGTAAGCGGCCAGTACATCGGAAACGATATCGTGGGTGAACCTCGCGTAGCTTTCATCCGTGATGCTTACGATGCTCTCCGAACGCCCTTTGGTAAGGTGGTACAAGCCGCAGTCAGGGTGTTCGGCGCAGTACCGTTTATCCTGCGCGGAGGTGAACCAGGCGTGCAGGCGGATGCCTCTTTTGTGCGCGGCTCCTAACGCCTCGTCCAGCAGGTCCCGCCCCTCAAGCATGGCAGGCGCGAGATCAGTCCTGAATGCGCAATTCCCGCTCAGGCCCTTGGTCAGAAAAAACACGTCCGTGACGCCTATAAGCATACAGTCGTCAAATACCTTGTCCGCGCCGCGCGCCGTCAGGGTGTCCGCCCACATCCAAATACCCAGCATCCAGGAGCCCTCAACTCGTTTTTTTATTAAATCCCATCCGCCGTTACGCGGGTCTGCAGCCGTTTGTCAGATGATCTTGCCGGGGTTTAGTATCCCGTTGGGATCGAATACCGCTTTGATGCCCCGCATGAGCTCCAGCTGCCTGTCGCCCAGGCATTCCCGCAGGAACTGCTTTTTCGCGTGGCCGATGCCGTGCTCGCCGCTCACCTGTCCGTCAAGCTCCCTTGCCAGGGCATATAGCTGTTCCATGACGGCGTCCAGACGCTGTTTCCACACTTCCTCGGGGACCTCGTCGCGGCAGACGTAAATGTGCAGGTTGCCGTCACCCGCGTGACCAAAGGAGCGTATGCGCAGACCAGCTTGCTTTGAAATGGACGACAGCCGTTTCACGAACTCGGCAATGGAGTTTCTGGGCACCACCACGTCGCACTCGTCCATGGATGTAGTGCTGCCCTTGATCGCCTCCAGGAACGCGCCGCGCGCGGACCAGATGCTCTCCTTGCGTTCGTCCGTGTCCGCCAAAAGCACGTCCCGGGCGCCCAATGCCAGCGCGGTGTCGGTCAGCCTGTCGACGGGCTGTTCCAGCGCCTTTTCGCTCATCCCGTCCAGCCTGACCAGCAGATACGCGTCTGCGCTCGTGTCCGGGAACTGCTTGCCCAGGTATTCCTCGGCGCAGGAGATGACCTCCCGCTCCATGAATTCCACCGCCGTGGGCTCGCAGCCGCAATTGAGTATCTCGGGCACTGCCTGTATGCACTTGTCCAGGTCGTCGAACGGTATCAGCAGCGATATGTTGACTTTGGGTTCGGGTATCAGCTTGACC
>JAFZLE010000033.1 GCA_017551645.1 Clostridia bacterium
AAGACGCCTGCGCCTTCACGCTGCCGCTGGATACCGACAGCGAGCTGCCCGTAAAGTCTGGCCAGGTGATCGGGTTCAGGCAGATACAGAAACAATAAAGACCGTAAAGACCATGAAAAAACTTGTCTCCTTTATCGTCACGTTCGTAAGAAATATGCCCCGGTACGCGCGGGTATTGCTTTTGACCTCCTTCGCGCTGCAGATAGGCAGCTATTACATCACCATGTTCTTCACCGTGGGCGAACCCCGGGTGCTGACGTCGCGCCTGGACGAGATGATACCCATGGTCCCGGTGTTCATATGGGTGTATCTGCTGGCGTTCCCCTTCTGGGTATGGGGGCTGGCCAGGGCGTACAACGACAGCCGGGAGCTGTGCGTAAGGACGTTTACCGCGGACGCGCTGAGCAAACTGGTGTGCGTGGTCGTGTTCATACTTTATCCCTGCACCATGGTGCGCCCCGAGATCGACACGATACACGGCGTGGGCGCGTGGGCGGTAAAGATAATCTACGCGCTGGACGGGGGCAAAAACCCCATGAACCTGCTGCCCTCCATGCACTGCTACCTGAGCGTGATGGTGTGCATACCCATGTTCTCAAAGTGGGCCGCCAGGCCCACGGGCGCGCGGCTCAAGGTGTTTTTCTGCGTGTTCGCGCTGCTTATATGCGCTTCCACGCTGCTGGTGAAACAGCACGTGATGATAGACCTGGTGACCGGCGTCGCCCTGGCGCCGGTGTGCTGGTGGGCATCGCTTATGATCTGGAAAGCCGCTAAAGCGAAAACCGGTACCAAATTGCCCGAAGGAGGTAATTGAATGATAAACGTCCTGATATACAACGAAAACCTGCACGAGCAGCACAGCGAGAAGGTGAGGAGCGTGTACCCCCAGGGTATACACGGCTGCCTCAGGTCCTTCCTTGAGAGCGACGACATCTGCGTGAAGACGGTGACGCTGGACAGCGTGAACGACATCACAGACGAATTGCTGGACAAGACCGACGTTATCATCTGGTGGGGCCACATGGGCCACGCCCAGGTGCCGGACGAAGTGGCTGCCAGGGTGCAGGCGGCGGTGCTTAAGGGCATGGGCGCGATATTCCTGCATTCCGGCCACCATTCCAAGCCCTTCAGGCTGCTCATGGGCACCAGCTGCAACCTGTCCTGGCGCGAGGACGGCGACTTTGAGCGCGTGTGGGTAGCCAAGCCCACCCATCCCATCGCAAAAGGCGTAAAGCGCTACATCTTCTCCGAGCACGAGGAGACCTACGCGGAGCCCTTCGACGTGCCGGAGCCGGACGTGACCGTGTTCATCGGCGGTTTCGAGGGCGGCGAAGTGTTCAGGAGCGGGCTGTGCTACCGCAGGGGCGCGGGCAAGATCTTCTACTTCCAGCCCGGCCACGAGACCTTCCCCATCTATTACAATCCCGACGTGCAGACGGTGATCAAAAACGCCGTGTACTGGGCCAAACCCGACTGCCGGCTGGAAAAGCTGGACGCGCCCCAGGTGAAAAAGCCGGGGAAAGACGGGGAATAATACTTAGTTTCAGAAAAAACAGGAGCGATCTCTGATGAGGTCGTTCCTGTTTTCTTTTAGCTACTGAACATCGTTCATCTTTATCAACTTGCGAACTTGACGGATAATGTGTTATAATAACAGTGGGAAGGAGGTCAGACAAAATGCCGACATTGAAATTGAATAAGATACGAAAGGCCGTCGAGCAGGCAGCGTTGGAATATCCCATAAAGCGTGTGGAACTGTTTGGTTCATATGCCGACGGAACGGCAGACGCGGAAAGCGACGTGGACTTTCTTGTTGAATTCAATGAAAATCCGACCTCACTTTTACACATATGCGGTTTTCGTGAGACGCTTTCAGAGCTCCTGCATGTGGATGTGGATATAGTAAAGCTTCCGCGCAAGGAAAATGACGGATTGACGATAGACAGGACGGTAAAGATGTATGGAGCATAAGGAACGGAACGATTACATTCGTTTAAAAATACTGGATGAGATCGCCGATATAGAGACCTTTACTGCCGGGAAAAGTTCAGAGGAACTGACAGAAGATAAAATGTGGCAAAAAGCGGTGGTGATGAGCCTTATAAACATCGGAGAGCTTTCCAAATCCCTTACTGAAGATTATCAGGCTGCAATGCCGCAGATACCGTGGAAGTCGATACGGGGTTTTCGGAATCTAGCGGCACATCAATACGGCATGATCGATTTTTTCGACGTGTATAAAACAATCGTTGAAGATATTCCGAAACTGAAAGCGGCATTGGGATCGAAAAGCTGATTATACTTATGAAAATGCAGGCAGGATGATTTCATCCTGCCTGCGTCTTTTGTTTCTTACTTTTCGTTTATCGTCGAAAAGCCCTCGCCTATGGCTTCGTGGGCGTCGGATATGAACATGAAGGCGAAGGGGTCCTCGTTCTCCACTATGCGCTTTAAGGTGGTGACTTCCTGGCGGGAGACCACGCACAGCACCACGGGCTTTTCTTCCATTGTGTACGCGCCCCGGGCTTTTAGCTGGGTGACGCCGCGCCCCATCTCGGAGAGCAGGCGGGAGGTGATCTCCTGCCACTTTGCGGACATGATGAAGCACGCCTTGTTGCCGGAAAAGCCCACCATGACCATATCTATTATGCGTCCGGACACGTATATGTTGATTATGGCGTACAGCGCCTGCTGGGTGCCCACGGTGAAGCCCGCGGCCACCACCACCACCAGGTCGAACGCGAACAGGAAGGTGCCAACGGTCACCGTGGGCAGGCGGTGGTGCACCATGCGGGCCAGCATGTCGGTGCCGCCGGTGGTGGCGCCGCCCCGCAGTATCAGGCCCAGGCCGATGCCCAGCATCACGCCCCCGAACAGCGTGCCCAGCAGCATGTCGTCCGTCATGGGCTTAAGGGGCAGTATGTCTATGCACACGCTGAACAGCGCTGTGGCCAGCAGGCTCCTGAAGGCGAATATGCGCCCGATATACCTGTAGCCGGTGATGAACAGGGGTATGTTCAGCACCAGCGACACGGTGCCTACCGGCAGCCCGAACATGTAATTGAGTATTATGCCTATGCCGGTAACGCCGCCGGGGGCGATGTTGTTGGGGGTCATGAACAGGGGGTACGCCGCGCCGCCTATCAGGCAGCCCAGCAGTATCTGGCCGTACGCGAACACCAGGTCTTTACGCTTGAACGTTTTCATTGCTTTATCTCCATACGAATAACACGAGCCATTATTGTACAGCGTAAAGGGGGATTTGTCAATTTGCCGCGCGTGACGCGGAAAAAGCCGCCGCAGGAATGCCCCGCGGCGGCCTTGTATATGTGGATCCTTTATCAGACCTCACCGTTCAGTATGGCGTCGATGATGACCTTGCCTACCGCGAAGTTGTTCTTCATGGCGGTGGCGAAGATGTCGGCGGACTCAACGCTGTCCTCGGAAGCGAGGGAATCGTCGAAGTGCTCGTCCCACAGGCTCTCGGGGGAGGCGCCGTTCATGAACACGTCCATGTTCACGCTGTCGCGCAGCACGATCACGCGGTCCAGCATGCCCATGCGGTCGGCGGCCACGGCGATGCCCATGTCTTCCATCTCGGTCACGGCGAAGGGGTCGGGCGCGCCGTAGGTCTCGCACATGAGCACGGCGTTGGAGTGGTCATACATGCCCTTCCAGTAGTTGTCGCCGGTGGCGGTGGTGCCGCGCAGCACCTTGGGCTCACGGATGGCCCACTCGGCGCCTTCGAAGGTCACGTTCATGAAGTTGAGGGTCTTGGGGGTGGTCTCGAGCTTCACGTCCTTTACCAGCTCATACAGCTTGGCCATGAGCTCCTGGTCGAACAGTTTGTAAGCGGCGGAATCGAAGCTGGCGTCGTAGAACCAGGTGTTCTCCCTGTCGGTGATCATCTCGCGCGGGTCGGCATGGTGGCCCAGGTCGAAGTCCACGGCTGCGGTGATCAGGAACACGTCGCCCATCACGCCGTACTCGTACGCGGAGCCCGCGCAGCCGGTGGAAAGGATATATGCGTCGGAGAAATCGAA
>JAFZLE010000257.1 GCA_017551645.1 Clostridia bacterium
GCGTCCGGACACGGTTTACATTTGACGCGGCGTATGATAGAATACCGGAAGCATGCATGACCGTACCCTCACGCCCTGACACAAGCGAGGTGATCGTTATGGACAGGATACTTGTTGCCGCCATAAGGGAACTGAACGACGCTCACAAGGCGGATATCGCCGAGGCCGCGAAGAGACACGGTTTTACCGCCCTTTTCTTCGACAGTGTTGACGAGGCGCTTCCCCACCTGAGCGAAGCTGAAGTCATATTCGGACAATCCGTCAGGCTCTCTCAGAACGCGCCCAAGCTGCGCTGGCTGTGTTCTCCCTCCGCCGGAGTGGAGCAGTTTACCGCGCCCGGGGCGTTTTTGAACCCGGACGCGGTGCTTACGAATTCCTCCGGCGCCTACGGGGTCACCATTGCGGAGCATGTGGTCATGGTCACCCTCGAGATGCTCCGCAAACAGCCGGAATATGACAGGATCGTCGCTGCGAAACAGTGGCGGCGCGATCTGCCCGTGCGCTCCGTAAAGGACAGCCGCATCGCGTTCCTGGGCACCGGAGACATAGGGCGGGAAGCCGCCAGGCGCTTCAGAGCCTTCGACCCTGCTTCCATGGTCGGCGTCAACCGTTCCGGCAGCGACCGAAGCGGCCTGTTTGACTGCGTCATAAACGTAAATGAACTTGATGCCGCGCTGAAAAACACCGAGATACTTGTCATCTCGCTTCCCAAGACACAGGAGACGGTACGCCTGCTGGATAAAAGGCGCCTTTCACTGCTGCCCGACGGGGCGTTGATAGTAAACGTGGGGCGCGGCGCGGTGATAGACGAAGCCGCGCTGGCAGAGGAGCTTCGGGCGGGCAGGCTGCTTGCCGCTTTGGACGTATTCGAGCAGGAGCCGCTGCCCTGCGAAAGCCCTCTGTGGGACTGTCCCAGCCTTTTGATAACTCCCCACATCTCCGGTAACATGACCCTCGCGTATACGAAAAACAGGATGGTGTCCATGTTCCTCGAGGACTTTGAGAACTACTGCACCGGCAGGCCGCTAAAGCACATGGTGGACCTTAAAAAAGGATACTGACCGTGAGCCGGTAATAATGCAGGCGGCGCAGAAGGAGGCCCGGTTTGGGAAAATACAGATACGAAACGCACATGCACACCTCTCCCGTCAGCAGATGCGCGAAGGCTTCCGTGCGGGATAACCTGGAGTTTTACAAAAACGCTGGCTACGACGGCGTGTTCATAACCAATCATTTTCTGGACGGCAATATAGGCATCAGCCCCGACGCCTCGTATGAAGAAAAGATAAACTTCTATTTTTCGGATTACGAAGAAGCCGTCAGGCTGAGCGGGAAAGCGGGCATCAAGGTGTTCTGCGGAGTGGAAATATCAAACCGCGGCACGGATTTTCTGATCTACGGGCTGGGAAAAGACTGGTACCTGGCGCACCCCGAGATAGCGGATATGGAAAAGTCGGACGAACTTGCCCTTATGATGGACAGCGGCGCGCTGATAATCCAGGCGCACCCTTTCAGGGAAGCGGGATACATCGACCATATTCGCCTTTACCCCCGCCACGTGCACGGCGCAGAGGTGATAAACGCGTGCAGGACAGACTTTGAGAACCGTATGGCAAAGCTCTACGCGCAAAGTTACGGCCTGCTGGAATTCGCGGGCACGGACAACCATGTTGCCGGAGCGAGGCCGTTCCTGGCGGGCATGTGCTGCGATACGCCGATAAAAGACGAGCGGGATTTCGCCGAGCGCGTGAAACACGGGGAAATGAGCATATTTGCCTGTACGAACGATCAGGCGGCAGCTGCCGCGGACAACAACACGAAAGGATCGAGACCATGAAGAAAAAGTCGCTGAAAAAGTATACCGATTTCATCGTCAGGCAGACCGAAGCGCTGCTGAACATCGATTCCCCTACCGGCTACACCGAGAACGCGGCCGAATGGGTCAAAACCGAATTTGAGAAGCTGGGTTTTGACGCCGCGCTCACGACCAAGGGCGGCGTGATAGTCTCCTTCGGCGGAGAAGACCGGGAAAACGGCCTGCTGCTGGAAGCGCACGCGGATACCCTGGGCGGAATGGTCGCGGAGATAAAGGGCAACGGCAGGCTGAAGCTCACGAACCTGGGCGGCATGAATCCCAACAACGCGGAGACAGAGAACGTGCGGGTCATCACCAAGTTTAACGGCATATACGAGGGCACGTTCCAGCTGTGCAACGCTTCCCTGCATGTGAACACCGAGTACAACAACACCAAGCGCAGCTGGGATACCTGCGAGGTCGTACTGGACGAGGACGTCAAAAGCAGGGACGACGCGCTGAAACTTGGCATATCGGTGGGAGACTTTGTGTGTTTCGAGCCCAACGTCCGCGTCACGAGATCCGGCTATATCAAATCCCGTTTTCTGGACGACAAACTGAGCGTGGGCATACTGTTCGGCCTTGCCAGGTACATAAAGGATGAGAACATAACTCCCAAACGCGCCATATACGCGCACATCACCGTATTCGAGGAAGTCGGGCACGGCGGGTCCGGCAGCGTACCCGCCGGCTGCACCGAGGCCATTTCCGTGGATATGGGCTGCGTGGGCGACGGCCTGCAGTGCACGGAAAAGCAGGTGTCCATCTGCGCCAAGGACAGCCGCGGCCCGTACAGCTATCCGGTGGTCAAGGGACTGATCGAAGCGGCTAAAATGAGCGGCGCGGATTACGCAGTGGATATATACCCCAGTTACGGCAGCGACGTGGAAGCGACCTTAAGCGCGGGCAACGACCTTAAGCACGGCCTGATCGGCGCGGGCGTATACGCTTCCCACGGATACGAGAGGAGCCACAGGGACGGCGCGGAAAACACGCTCAGGCTGCTGATCGCCTACGCGCTGTGATCTTCCCTGCACGGGAACCTCAAAACACTGAAAACAGAGGCGGTCTCACGTAAAAAGTGAGATCGCCTCGTTTTGATTATTCGGGCGGACCGGCCGTTAATGTTCAGTGGCTCGCCAGCCAGTCGGCGTCGATCGGAACAAAATCCAATGCTTCGGAAGCGTTCGCAAAAGCCTCCGCGGCGCTGCCTTCAAAGCCGTAAATCGTAGTGATCCGGCTGTTTTCAAAAGCGTCTTCGGCTATATAGACCACATAAGGCTGTATTACTACCGCCCTCGCGGCTACGTCTTCGAACGCCCTGCTGCCAATAGAGACCAGGTCAGCGGGAAGCAGCAGCGTGAGGGACGCGACGTAACCGCCGGGCGTCACTTCCAGCACATGAAGCACCACCTTGCCGGACCCGGGCGCGTACGTTGCTTCCACAACGGCGGGGTCACCGTTGACCGTCCAGTCGAGCGTGTTCATGCCGTATGTGAACAGCATGAACTCTTTGTCATGCATATAATACAAGCCGTCCAGGTCATCGGTCCAGTACAGCTCCCATGCCAACTCAACAGTCGTCTCGCCGCTGTCTACCGCGGAAGTGAAGCTGGCAAGCATATCGTGCTGATACTCCCCGTTCGCGTTGGGTATCCCGTACCCCTGCTCGTCGCTTAAGTAAGCTATGCCGTACCGGCGCCAGAGCCCCTCATGTATGTAATAATTCGCTTCCAGCGAAGTGCATCCGGGCGTGAATGTCGCGTCTGTGCAGTGATGGTCAAAGTCCATCAGCTCGTCGTTAAGGCAGAAATAGTCGTACCCTTCCAATCCGCTCACTGGGACCGTCGCGCTGCCCGGGTCGTCCCAGGTCACGTCCACCTGGTACCACTCGCCGGAGAGCTTGATGGCGTTCCAGGCGTGCCACAACTGATTGCTGGTGACCCTGTCGTTGTCTATGCCTGCTGCCAGGCAGAGCATTTTGTATGCCTTTGAGTATGAGTCACACACGCCGTAGCCCCTGAACATGATGTCCGCGCCGTAGTACTCAAGATCGTGGTCGTAATACGCGTTGTGAGTGAGCCAATCGTGCAGGTTCAGCGCGGTATGCCAGTCGTCAGTTCCGCGGCACTGGGCAACTATCTGGGCCGCCTTGTACTCCAAAGAAGCGGTCTCGGGCCCCGTTATCGTGAACTCTACCCAGTCCTGCGCGACCGACGAGTCGTACTGGTCTGATTCATACACCCAAACCAGCGCCACATAATTGCCGGTCGAGTACAACTGCACGCTGTCCAGCACCGGATCCGTGCCGTTCTCGCCGCAGTATAAAAACCCATGCGGATCGCGGCCCTCATCTATAATGCCGAATTCATAGTAATAGTTTGACGCGCTGCCTCCGTTTACCGTGGCGACGAACCTGCCCGGCGCCTCCAGCGTGGGCTCGCTCGTGCATTCGAGGTTTACCGTCACTCCCCCTCTTTTCCGCTCGGAAGCGCCCGATTCCCTGAGTTCGATCAGGTCCTGTATATGCTGCCAGCGCGGATTGCCCTTTTCGGCGGCGATCGCGGCGCAAAGCGCAAAAGCCAGGACTGTCAGTACGCAGATCATCAGAATACTTTTCTTCACAGGCCGGTCAACCCCTTAATCAGAATGGTTTTTTGATCGCTTGGACTCTCGGAAAGCATTTTTCAGCCTGCGTTCAGGCTATAGGATACTCCGCCAGGTATTCATCTTCCAGCCCGCATTCGCTGATGAGCTTGAACAGCGTGTAGCGGGTGCGGTAATCCTTCGCGCAGCGCATGGAAGTGTTCAGAAGCGCCGTGTCTATACCCAGCGCTTCGGGGGTCATGGGAGCACCCAGGCGCCGCATGGCGTCCTCAATAAGCGAAATTGGCGGCATCTCGTCTATGCACTGCTTTATCTCGCCAAACCGCGCCTGCGCACGCTCTATGCGGCGGCACTGCTCCTGCCAGTCGAGGAAATCCTCTTCGTTCTCTTCCATTATAGGCTCCGCCGCCGGACCGTAGGCTTTCTTCATCCACTTAACGCGCGCCTCACGGCTGATCGCACGTTCGCGGACAGCGTCAAGCTCGAGTTTGGACAGATCCTCACCCGCGAAACGCTTGAAGACCGGCCATACGAGCAGCGTTGACACGCCTACCGACGCGCCGTGCCCCGGTGCGGGTCTGCCGGCGAACATCTGCATCATTTCCCAGTAATGGGCTATGTTGTGCTCTACCGAAGCCACCGCCCTGGTATGTCCGATTATCATTATGGTCATTCCGGAAAGCAGCAGCGCCTCAGTCAGCAGTTTTATGCCTTTTTCGCTGCGCGCTTTGATCTCGTCTATGTTGTTCAGCAGCCGTTCCAGCGCGTCCGTCACGATCTCGCCGCACACGTCGCAGTAGACTTCGTCATTTATTACGCGCCCGATCTTCCAATCCGCTTTGGCTATGTACTTGCCAAGCACGTCGCCCACGCCCGCGCACACCATGTCCATAGGCGCGGTCCTGAGTATATCGGTATCGCAGATTATGATCTCGGGGCATTTGCCCGGGCGGTGTATCTTGACCCCGCGATAGGTCAGCGGGCAGATGGAAGAGGTGTATCCGTCCATGGAAGGCGCTGTGCCTATGCAGACCTGTGGCAGACCCACTTTGGCCGCTACCACGCGCACGGTATCCGTTATTGAGCCCGACCCTACGGATACCAGGAAGTCCGTATCCGCCTGAAGCGCCAGGAACACTTCGCCCACAGCGGTCTCGTTTGGCTCAAGGCGCTCTCTGCGCCTGAGCACGCAGTCGTGGACCCTGTACCCCGCCGCCTTCAGCGCGGCGCTGACCTTCGCGCCCGCGATGTCCCAGGTGATATTGTCGGCCACCAGCACGCAGTTTCCGCCATAGCCGCGCTTTTGTATATAAGCGGCAGCATTGTCGATGATACCGCTGCCCACATATATGTCCTGCGCCGGCTCGTTGTGCACCGAGCCGCAGGCGCACTTGATATTTGACACTATCAGACGGTTGTCCTTATCGTAACTCCGGTCGTAGGACATGGCGGTGCCTCCTGAAAATGAGTCTGTCACGGACAGGCAATGACCGGAACACATGCGAAACAGGGGTGAGCGTCCATCAGTTCCC
>JAFZLE010000258.1 GCA_017551645.1 Clostridia bacterium
AAAGCTTGACTCCAAGGGCCCCGTGCTGTTTACGCAGAAGCGGCTGGGCATGAACGAAGTGCCCTTCCAGATATACAAATTCCGCACCATGCGCACCGACGCCCCCAGCGAGATGTCCACCAACCAGCTCCACCAGAGCGGCAGGTACATCACCCGGGCGGGCGTGTACCTGCGCACCCTGTCCCTGGATGAGCTGCCCCAGCTGTACAACATAATCATAGGTGACATGAGCTTCGTGGGCTTCCGCCCCTGCCTGTGGAACGAGTTCGAGCTGGACGAGGAGCGCAGGAAGACGGGCGCCTACGCGGTGCGTCCCGGCATAACGGGCCTTGCGCAGATAAGGGGCAGGGACGAGCTGGAGCCCAGGGAAAAGGCAAAGCTGGACGGGGTCTACGCCCGCAACGTGGGCTTCGACTACGACTTAAGGATACTTACAAAAACGGTGTTCGCCGTGTTCTATAAAGAAGGCTATCACGAAGGAGGCGCGTAATGGAAAACACCGACACTCTGCGCCTGCCTCCCGTAAGCGTGCTGGAAAGCGTGTGGGCGGGCGAGGACGCGGACAACCTGGCCCTCAGCCTGGACAGCCTGCTGGACCAGAGCGTGCTCCCGGACGAGATAGTTCTGGTCAAGGACGGCCCCCTCACCCCCGCGCTGGACAGGGTGATCGACGAGCGCGTCCAGAGGCATCCCGGCCTGTTCAGCATAGTGCCCCTGGAAAAGAACGGGGGCCTGGGAAACGCGCTCAGGACAGGCCTGTCCGCCTGCAGAAACGAGTACGTGGCCCGCATGGACTCCGACGACTTCTCGCCTCCCGACCGGCTGGAAAAGCAGCTGACTTACCTGGCCGCCCATCCTGACGTGGACATCCTTTCCGGCGTGATAGAGGAATTCGACGGTGAAGTCACAAACGTCACCGGCAAGCGGGTGGTGCCCCTGGAAAACGACGACATCTGGGCATACTGCCTGACCCGCTCCCCATTTAACCACGCCGCCTGCGTGTACAAAAAATCCACTGTGGAAAAGGCGGGCAGCTATAACGGAGCCCGTCCCCAGGTCGAAGACCACGATCTGTGGATGCGTATGCGCCGGCTGGGCGCGAAAGCGGCCAACCTTACCGATACACTGCTGTTCGTAAGGGCGGGCAAAGCCATGCACAAGCGCCGCCATGGCCTGAAAAGAGCCCGGGCGCTCAACGATTTTTATAAAGAAATGTACCTGCGCGGGGAAGTCAGCCACACAAAATACCTGCGCAACAGCTTTTTCGCCTGCGGGCTGCAGCTGATGCCCGCCTGGCTGCACGCGCTGTGCTATAGATTCCTGAGGAGCAACACCACTCCATACACCTGCACCACTCCCCCCAGGACTTATCTTCCCAAGGGCAGGTACCTGCTCAGGGAAGAAGACGAAACGCTCACGAAACAAAGGCAGGAAACGCTGCTCAAAATGCTTTCTGACGTGCAGGCCGCCTGCGACGGGGCGAAGCTCCGGGTGCTCCTGGCGGGGGGCAGCTGCCTGGGCGCCATACGCCACCGGGGCTTCATACCCTGGGACGACGACATAGACCTGGTGATGCCCCGTGAGGATTACGACCGCCTGCGCAGGGACTTTGACTCCCTCCTGGGGGACAGATACGTTTTGAGCGCGCCCGGCACCGCCGACCCCACCAACCTGTTCGTAAAGATAATCCTGCCCGACGCTTCCGCGCCCCGCGAGCCCGACCAGACGGACGGCGCAAGAGGCGTGTGGGTGGACATAATGCCCATGGACTACGCCCCCGCAAGTCCCGTGAAGCGCGCGTTAAAGGGCCTGTACATAGACGCGCTCAACTTTCTTAGCGTGTCCTGCCGGCTGTATAAGTTCCGCGATCCCGTTTATAAGGCCTACATGGCCGACACGCTCCCCCACCGCCTTAAATACCGCCTGCGCATGCTGCTGGGCTTTATCATGAGCGTAAAGCCCTACGAGTACTGGTACCTTAAGTTCGACCGGGCCGAGCGGGGCGAGTACAGCCCTTATCTCACCGTCGGCTCCGGCATACGTCACTACCGGGGCGAGACGCGCCCGGCGGAGGTGTTCCTGCCGCCCCACGAAGCGGAATTCGACGGCGTGAAAGCGTACGTGCCCAACCTGGCCCACGAGTACCTTAAGACCCAGTACGGCA
This sequence comes from Clostridia bacterium, assembly GCA_017551645.1. Taxonomy (GTDB): domain Bacteria; phylum Bacillota; class Clostridia; order Christensenellales; family Aristaeellaceae; genus RUG14130. The sequence continues at coordinate 2,165 of JAFZLE010000258.1, forward strand.
GCGATTACCTGACCCCGCCGCCCGAGGACAGGCGCCTTATCCACCACTTCTTAAGACCCGAATACGACACGCCGGACAAATGAAAAACTGCTTCAAATATTTTATCGCCCTGCTGCTCAGGGCGCTGCTCTCCCCCCTCACCCTGCTGCCTGTAAAGCGCGACAGGGTGATGTTCGTCGCGTACCGGGGCACCAGGTACTCCTGCAGCCCCAGGGCGGTGAGCGAACAGCTGGAAAAGCTGGCGGGCGGCAGGCTGGAGATCAACTGGGGCTTAAGGCATCCGGAAAACTACGCTTTCCTCAGGCAGCGGGGCGTGAACGTAATAAACGACCGCAGCCTGAAGTTCATATACCGCGCCCTGACCAGCCGCGTGGTGGTGACCAACATACACTACAAGCCCTATCTCCCCCGGCGGAAGGGGCAGTTTTTCATCCACACCTGGCACGGGGGCGGGCTGTACAAGCGGGAAGGCATGCAGACGGGCATGACCCGCCGCTACCTGGACCTGCAGGGGATACGCTTCGGGGCATACCTGTCCTCCTCACGGGAGTTCACCAAGCGGGTCATCCGCGGCAGTTTCGGCTGGAAGGGCGAAGTGCTGGAGTGGGGGCTTCCCCGCAACGACGTGTTCTTCTCCCCCGAAAAGGAAAGCTTGCGGCGCGATATCCGCGCCCGCCTGGGCTGGACGGGCAGAAACATAGCGCTGTACGCCCCCACCTGGCGGGACGACCAGTCCGATTTCACGCCCTTTGACGCGTGCGAAGTCCGGCGCGCGCTCGCGCGGCGCTTCGGCGGAGAATGGGAGCTCTGGTTCCGCGGCCACTAGTATTCCGACACCGCTGCCCTGTCCCTTGACGGGGACGTGAGCAGTGAAGAGGACATGC
>JAFZLE010000259.1 GCA_017551645.1 Clostridia bacterium
CTCTATGAAGCCCAGCACCTGGGCCAGGTTGTTTTTGTCCGCTTTTACAGTGATTTCTTTCATGCGTCACCCGCTTTCCCGGCGGTGCCCCTGTACTCAAGGCACAGCATGGTCAGGTCGTCGAACTGTTCGGCTTCCTTCACGAAACCGTCCACCGAGGCGCGCACGGCGCCCAGTATGTCCCTGGGCGAAGAAGAGGCACAGCCGTTAAGCGCCTCCAGCATCCGCCCGGTACCGAACATCTTTTTGCCGGCGTCCGTGGCCTCGGGCACACCGTCCGTGTAAAGGAACAGCCTGCTGCCCGGTTTGAGCTGAAGCTCGTAATCTGTGTACTTGAGGCCTGCCAGGCCGCCTATCACGAAGCCGTGCGGGTCGTTATACAATTCGTACTGCCCGTCCGGGTGCTTTATCACGGGATACTCGTGGCCCGCGTTGGCGCACACGATCCTGCCCGTTGAGATCTCCAGTATACCCAGCCACACGGTCACGAACATCTCCTCCCGGTTGTGGGAGCAGATGGCTTCGTTGGTGTCATTGAGTATCTGGGCAGGGGACTTTTTCATCATGGCGTTGTTGGCAAGGATTATCTTGGAAGCCATCATGAACAGCGCCGCGGGCACGCCCTTGCCGGACACGTCTGCCATCACCATGCACAGGTGGTCGTCGTCCACCAGGAAATAGTCGTAAAAGTCGCCGCCCACTTCCTTGGCGGGGTCCATTGCGGCGTAGATGTCGAACTCGGACCTGTCGGGAAATGCGGGGTAGATGCTGGGCAGCATGTCCGCCTGTATGCGGGTGGCCAGCGCCAGCTCGGTGCCGATGCGCTCCTTTTCGGCGGTGATGCGGGTGATCTGGGAGATGTACTCCTGCGCCCGGTTGGTGAGGGTGGCGAAGGACTCCGCCAGTATCTCTATCTCGTCTCCGGTGCGGTAGTCGTCTTCCACCTTGAATACCGCGTTGTCCCCGTGCAGGGAGTTTATGCGCCGGGTCATCTTTTCCAGGGGCTTGACCACCTTTACGGCAAGTATCAGCGCGGCGGCAAGGCCTGCCAGCACTATGAACACCGTCACCCCGAGGGACGCGCGGAATATCCTGCGGGTGCTCTGCCGGTAGGCGGCAGAGGCCTTTTCGTTTATCTGGTCGTACTGGGCCAGCATGGCCTGGGTGGGCTGGTCGGTCAGCTCCTTTTCCACCACTGAGACCACGGTCCAGCCCAGGGTCTCAAGGGGCGCGCCCGCCAGGTAATAATCCCTGCCGTCTACGTTTATGAGCTCAAGCGGGGTGCGCTCCCTGAGCGCCAGGGATATGAAGGCGGCCAGCTCCTCGCTGCCGGTGTTCCTGAGGTCAGTGGCCTTTTCGGAGACTTCCGCCCTGAACACGCCCTCGCTCACAGGGGAAAACAGCACCTGCCCGTCCCCGCTGACCACGCACACGAAGCCGCCCTCGGAGGCGGTGTCCCTTACGTAATCGCTGATGGAGGTCAGGAATATGTCCGCACCCACCACAGCCACCAGTTCGCCGTCCAGGTACACGGGCGCAGCGCACACCAGCCCGGGTATGTCGGTGAACGCGTCCAGCTCCACGCCGGTAAATATGATATCGCCCTCTTCGGCGGCCTGCAGGTACCAGGGGCGGCAGCGCACGTCAAAGTTCACCACGTCGCCGTTCTCGTCGAAGTACGCGCCGGAGCGGTCGTCCACGTAAAGTATGCAGCCGTCCGCGGTGGCTACGAAGCAGGAGGACAGCTTATCGGAGTTCTGGAACATGGCCAGCATGATCTCGCTCATGTTGGCTACGAGCCCCAGGGACCTGGAGGAAGCGGGGTCCACGCCCTTTTCCGTCTGCACCTGCACGGTGGCTGTGCCGTCTTTCGCCGGGTCGGGCAGGAAATACGGGTGGGGGGACACGCTGTCAATGTGCAGGAACAGCTGCTCGGCCACGGTGCGCAGGGTGAGCACGTCCGTCTTGACTTCGGAGAACAGGTCGTTGGCTATGTACGCCTGCAGCGCCGTGGTGCGGGACATGGAGGTCTCCAGCACCGCCGCCATGGTCTGGGCGGAGATCGCCTCTATGGCCTCCTGCTGTTCCACGCTGGTTTCCTGCACTATCCTGGTCAGCTTGTTCTGCTGGTAGGCGTTTACGGCGATATAGGCGCCTATGATGGCGATCACCACCAGCAGCACGAGGTTGAATATCTTCTGCTGGAGGCCGCCTATCTTTATGCCGAGGATAGTCTTCATTCGAACTTAAGTATGCCGGTAAAGCCGGTGATATCCAGTATCTCCTTTATGCCCTGGCTCACGTGCTTTATTTTCATCTCGCCGCCCTGGGCGTCCATGCGCTTCTGGGTGGACAGTATGAGCCTTAAGCCGGCGGAAGAGACGTACTCCAGCTTTTCAAAGTCCAGCTCGAGTATGGTCACGCCCTCAAGCGCCGAGTCAAGGGTCTCCTGCAGCTGGGGAGCGGTATCGGAATCCAGGCGTCCCTCAAGGGCGACGGTGAGCCTGCGCTCGTCTTTTACGCTTTGATTGATCTTCATTCTATGTTCCTCCAGTCCGTGCCGGTCACTGTGAAAACAGGACATTATACACAATCATTATACTAAAACAGCGGCGAAAAGTCAATTAAACGGCACGAAAAACCCGTATTGCGCGGGTATGGGGGAATCCTTGACAGCCCGAGCGCTTTGGTTGTAGAATACGTTAGCGGCGCGGGAACGGCACGTTTCCGCGGGCCGTTCAGAAGGGTCTGAAAGGATATTTCGCATGGCACAGGGCAGGGACGCGCAGACGAAGTCCGCGCGTTTAAAAAGGGTGTTCGGCCCCGGGACGCTACAGGCGCTGGGGGTCTTTGCGGGCGCCTGGCATTTTGTAATGAGCCTGCTCAAGCGTTTTACAGAGGTGTCGCCCCTGCGCTACGCGGAGCTGGGCCTGTTTTTCATACTGGGTGCGGCGGCGGTGGCATGGTATATGCTGTACCGCCCGAAGATCCGCGTAAAAGCCGTACCTGCTATACTTTTGGGCCTCCTTGGGTGGTTTGCCCTGTCCTGTGCATAATGGGCGCAAGGCTCGGCGCGAACGAGTTCTTGGCCAACAGAAAATATATCATGGACACGCTGGCGCTGTTTGGGATCTTCTTCCCCCTGGGATACAGGTGGGGGCGCACGGGACGGGTGTCCGGCTCCGGGCCCGCTGTGTGCGTTATACTGGCATGCTGGACGGTCTTCATTTCTTATGTGCTCATAAACGTGTTACGCGGCGTTACAGTCGAACTGCCGGGCGGCGGGCGCATCTGCATGGACGGCATGGGCACGCTGCGCCTCAACTGTCATTACAACACCACCGGCGCCCTGGAGATGCTGTTTTTCCTGGTGAGCCTGGCCTTGGCGCTGTCCCGGAAGGGCCTGCTGCCCAAAGCGGCCTTCGGCCTGGCTTCTGCGATCCATTACACGGCGCTGGTGCTCTCAAATTCCCGCACCGCGTACGTATCTGCGCTGTTCGGCTTCGTGGGGATAGTGTTCGTTTATGTCCGGCGGTCTGTGTGCCGCGGGAAGCGGGTGCGGCGCCTTTTATCCGAAGCGGCGGTGATCGCACTGCTGGCGGCAGGCTTCTATCTGATGAGGGGAGCCTTATACTCGCTGCTTAGGGGCGGCTCGTCCCAGCTGCGGGAAGTGATAGATTCCACTACCGCCTCGTTCACGGGGCGCACCGATATCTGGGCGGGCGCGCTCAGGATAATGGTGAGCGACATACAGTACCTGCTTTTCGGCGTCACTCCCGCGGAGGTCAGGGGGCTGATACAAGAATTATTGGGATACAGAGTCTACACCCACAACCAGTTTCTGGAGACAGGTGTCGCGCTGGGCGCGCCCGCCATGCTGGCGCTGGGCGTGTGGGTGCTTATGATACTCGCAAGCGGCGTAAGGCAGATAAAGGCGGGGGACAGGCAGGCGTACGTGTCAGTCATACTGATACTTACGCTGCTGCTTGCCAACACTACCGAAGCCACGCTGATGTTTTATGAGTATGCGACGGGGCACGCGTTCTTCCTGCTGTGCGGGCGCGTATACGGGAAAACGCTGCGGAACGAAGACTTAAGCAAGACCGGTCCATAACCGGGGGAGGGCGGAACATGGAAAAGAAATTGAGAGTGCTCATACTGAACGGCAGCCCCAGGGCGAAGGGCAACACGGCGCTGGCGTTAAAAGAGATGGAGAGCGTGTTTGGCGAACTGGGCGTGGAATACGAGGATATCCTTTTGGGCAAGCTGGCGATACGGGGCTGTATGGCCTGCGGGGCATGCTCCAAACTGGGCAGGTGCGTGCACGACGACATAGTCAACGAGCTGGCCGCGAAATTCGAGGCGGCGGACGGGCTGGTGATAGGCTCGCCCGTGTACTACGGTTCTGCCAACGGCACGCTGGTGAGCGCGCTGCAAAGGCTGTTTTACTCCACCCGCTTCGACAAAAGCCTAAAGGTGGGGGCGAGCGTGGTGTGTGCCAGAAGGAGCGGCTGCACGGCGACGTTCGACGAATTGAACAAATTCTTCACCATTTCATCAATGCCCGTGGCATCCAGCCGCTACTGGAACAACATACACGGCGGCGCGCCCGGTGAGGCGGAAGCGGACGCGGAAGGCCGCGCGGTGGCGCGCCAGCTGGCCCGCAACATGGTGTTCCTGATGCAAAGCATAGCTTTGGGCAGGGAAAACCTGGGCCTTCCCAAAGAAGAGCCGCGGGCGTGGACTAATTTTATCAGGTAGCCGATGTTAGCCGTATGTTCGCTGGCGGCGCTGCTGGCGGGGCTCGTGCAGGGCATAGCGGGTTTCGGCAGCGGGCCGGTGCAGATGATGGTTTACCCCCTGTACTGGACGGTGCCCGTGGCGGCGGCGGTGTCGGTGTGCGTGTCGGTGCCTCTGAACCTGAACATGACCGTCACCTATTTAAAAGAGATCCGCTGGAAAAAGGTGCTGGTGCCCATACTGCCCTACATGGCCATATGCTCGGCGGCGATAAGTTTTTCTCTGGGTGTGGACCAGGTGCTGATAAAGCGCGTGTTCGGCGTGTTCCTGATACTGCTGGCGGCATACTACCTGTTTTTTAACCGTGGGGTAAAAAAGCGCCTGGGTCCCTGGCAGACGGCAGTGTACATACTGATCTCCGCGCTGTGCGACGCGTTTTTCGGCATAGGCGGGCCGCTGATGGTGATATATTTCCTGAACAAGACGGACTCCGCGAAGGAGTACCTGGGCACCGCGGCGGCGTTTTTCCTGATAAACGGGGTGTACAACACCGTGTACAGGCTGATAAGCGGCATACTCGCTCCGGCGCTGCTGCCTTATATAGGCGTGGGCGCAGCCGCGATACTGGCGGGGGTGACCCTGGCACATCTCGTAGCGAAAAAGCTCAACGACCGGCTTATCAAAAAGGCGGTCTACATAATGATAGGACTTACGGGAATATTCAACCTGTTCGCGTAGGGAGGCAGGCATGAGAACGGTATACCATAACGCCCGCGTGTACACGGGCAGCGGTGCCTTCGCGGAGGCGTTCATAGTGGAAGACGGCGTGTTCACCGCGGTGGGCGCGGAGGAAGACATGCTGTCCAGAGCGGACGGCGCGGAAAAGGTCGATCTGGGCGGGCGCTTCGTGTGCCCCGGCTTCAACGACTCCCACATGCACGTTTTGAGCTACGGAGTGGCGCTGAACGCCGCCCGGCTGGACGAGCACACGGACAGCCTTTCCGGCATGCTCGGCTGCCTTAAACAGTTCGCCTCGGAGCATCCCCCGCGTGAGGGCGGCTGGCTCAGGGGCAGGGGCTGGAACCAGGATTATTTCACTGACACCGACCGCATGCCTTGCCGCCGGGATCTGGACGGGATATCCGCTGACTACCCCATAGTCACCGTGCGGGCGTGCGGCCACTGCTGGGCGGTCAACTCCAAAGCGCTGGAGATCGCGGGCATCACGAAGGACACGCCTTCCCCCGAAGGCGGAAAGATAGGCATGGAGGACGGGGAGCCCGACGGGCGGCTTTACGACAACGCCATAGACTTGCTTGCCCCCTTCATACCCGTGCCGGGCAGGGAGGAGATAAAGGACATGCTGCGCCTGGCGTGCCGGGAGCTTAACTCCTACGGCATTACCAGCGCCCAGAGCGACGACTATTCCTCCTTCGGCGGCCTTAAGTGGGAGACGGTCAACGCAGCCTGCTGGGAGCTGGAGGAAAAAGGCGAGCTCACCGTGCGCATATACGAGCAGGCGAATTTCTCCGATCTTGGGGAGTTAAAACGTTTTATGGAAGCGGGCAACGTGACGGGCGCGGGGGACAGTATGTTCCGCATCGGGCCGCTGAAGCTGCTGGGGGACGGCTCCCTGGGCAGCCGCACCGCGCACCTGACGAGACCCTATTTTGACGATCCCGGCACCTGCGGCTTTTCGCTGTTCAGCCCCGAACATCTGCGCGGGATGATAAGCACCGCCCACGCGGGCGGCATGCAGGTGGCGGTGCACGCCATAGGCGACGCCTGCCTGGACGCGGTGCTGGACGCTTTTGAGGCGGCGCTTAAGGAGCATCCCCGCAAAGATCACCGCCACGGCATCGTCCACTGCCAGATCACCCGCCCGGACCAGCTTTGCCGCATACGGGACCTGGGCCTGCACGTGTACGCCCAGAGCGTGTTCCTGGACTACGACAACCATATCGTGGAAGCGCGGGTGGGACAGGAGCGCGCCCAGAGCAGCTACAACTGGAAGACGCTCACGGACATGGGCGTATCCGTATCCAACGGCTCGGACTGCCCC
>JAFZLE010000260.1 GCA_017551645.1 Clostridia bacterium
ACTCTCGCTATGCCGTTTTTACTGCTGTACGCGAGCACGGTGCCAAGCCCGAACACCCTGTGACGGACTTTGTCCCCGGGCGAAAAATTTGTAAGCGCTCCGCCAAATGCGGATTGGATGCCCGAAAAGCCGGAGTTTTTCAGGCCTGTTCCTCCGTATGATGATAATCTTTGATTCGGGCTTGAGGGAGTCAGGCTTGACGGCTGAGACGCGCGGCGCGCGTCCTCCAGCAGGGCAGAAGGTATTTCCCCCACGAATCTGCTTACCGGGTTGCTTTGCCTCTGGTTGAAGAGCAGGCGGTTTCTGGCACAGGTCAGATACAGGTATTTCTTGGCTCGCGTTATCCCCACGTACATGAGCCTTCGCTCCTCTTCGAGCTCGGTCTCTTCCATCATGGCTCTTGTTATCGGGAAAATGCCTTCCTCAAGACCCGTCAGGAATACCGCGCTGAACTCCAGGCCTTTCGCCGAGTGGAGCGTCATAAGTGTCACCGCCTGGTTCTTTTCTTCAAGCCTGTCAGTGTCGGTCACAAGCGCCACGTTCTCAAGAAATCCCAGTATGCCTTCCTCCGGGTTCTGCCTTTCGTACTCTCCCACAGCGCTCACAAGTTCCTTAAGGTTCTCCACCCTGGAGATATCTTCGGGATCGTTTGAGGACTCATACTGCTTTATCAGTCCCGTCTTGTCAAGCAGGGTTTCGATAAACTCAAGCGGCGAAGTCTGGAACATCAGCGTTAACAGTTCGGTGATCAGGGCGGTAAAGCTCCTTACCGCGCTCAATGCTCTTGAACTGACGCCTGCCTCGTCAGCTTTCAGCGCCGCATTCAACAGTGTCATGCCGTTCTTGGAAGCATAGGCTGCCAGAGCGTCTACTGTGGAATCGCCTATCTGCCGTTTGGGTTCGTTTATGATGCGCCTGAAGGATACGTCGTCTGCGGGATTGACCAGCAGTCTTAAATACGCCGTGGCGTCCTTTATTTCCTTGCGGTCATAAAATTTCAGCCCACCGTACACTCCGTACTTTATCCCGCGCCTGACCAGCGCCTCTTCAAGTACTCGGCTCTGCGCGTTCGTCCTGTACAGTACCGCGATGTCGCCTTCGGGCACGCCCGTCCGGGAAAGCCTCATTATGCTGTCCGCCACGAAAGCGGCTTCTTCCCGTTCGTCCAAAGCCCTGAAATAGCGTATCCTCTCGCCTTTATCCGCGCCCGTCCAAAGCTCCTTGCTTTTTCTTGCTGAATTGTTGGAAATGACGCGGTTCGCCGCGGATAGTATATTGCCCGTGGAACGATAGTTTTCCTCCAGCTTTATTACGGTGCAGCCCGGAAAGTCCTGTTCAAAGGATAGGATATTTCGTATGTCGGCGCCTCTCCACGAGTATATTGACTGATCGTCGTCTCCCACTACGCACAGGTTTTTGCGTTCGCCCGCGAGCAGCCTGACCAGCTGATACTGGGCAACGTTGGTGTCTTGGTATTCGTCCACCATTATGTACCTGAACTTGTTCTGATAGCTCTCCAGCACCGGCGGATGCGAAGCCAGCAGTTCCAGCGTTTTTACCAGCAGGTCATCAAAATCAAGGGCGTTGTTGCTTTTGAGCGTGTTTTCATATTCGGCGTAAACTTTGTATATGGGCTTGCTTCTCGCGTCGGGATTCTCGTTGAGCCATTCCTGAGGCGTAAGCATCCTGTTTTTCGCGTCGGAGATCACGCCCTTTATCATCCTGGGCGGATACAGCTTGTCGTTTATGTTAAGCTGCTTGCAGATGCGTTTTATGACAACTGTCTTGTCGTCTTCGTCATATATAGAGAATTCCCGCTTGTACCCGAGCTTTTCGATATCACGCCTCAGTATCCTGGCGCAGCAGGCGTGAAACGTCATTATCCACGCTTCATCGGCTTTTCCGCCGCATAGCCTGTCCACCCTTTCGCGCATCTCACGGGCGGCTTTGTTTGTAAATGTGATCATTAAGATCTGCCAGGCGGGGATGCCCTCGTCCAACATATGCGCCATGCGGTAAGTGAGCGCGCGCGTTTTGCCGCTGCCCGCGCCCGCGAGTATGAGCACCGCCCCGTCTATGGTCTCGGCGGCTTTTCTTTGTTCGGGATTAAGCTGATTAAGATCTGTCATTTCTATACTTTGCCAAGCACAAGTTTGTTTATGGCGAGCCCGACTCCGCCCAGTACGTTGAACGGCGCTACGTATTCCGCTATGCATTTTACCTCGTCAACACCGTTCTGCATCGCTATGGGATGTCCGCACGCCATCAGCATCGACGTATCGTTGGTATAGTCTCCAAACGCCATTATATCGCATGTCTGAATGCCGTAATAAGATGAAAGAAACCTTATCGCGCTGCCTTTGTCCACGTCTTTCGCCATTACCTCGACGCTTGTGGAGCCGCTTGCGGAATGCACGATGCCTCTCTTGTCGCATTCCTGCCTGAGCGCCCCTATCTTGGACAGATCGTCGCAGAACGCCACGAACTTGTATATGCCTTTTGTGGGCGCAGAGTCGATTGACGTTACCTGCTCCGCGCTGAGTATCTGGCGGTTCTGCAGGTATCTTTCCAGCGAACGTTTATGCCCTTCAGGTACCTCGGCGCGCGAAAATGCGTAGTTTATGCTTTCGGTATATATCTCGTAATAGGTCTCGCTGTGCCACATCACGCGGTTCACGACCTTTGCGAAATCCTCGTCGAAGGTGCCCTCGTAAATGCATTTGCCGTTTACTTTGTCGTCTATCCTCGCGCCGTTTGCCGAAACGATTATTACGTCATCGCTTATCTCGGCGGCTTTGGTCATAAGGAAACGGTAGTTCCTTCCGCTCACAAGGGCGACCTTGATGCCTTTATCTATGCACTCGCGCAGCGCCAGGATGTTCACTTCCGGGATCACTTCCCAATGCCCGAACAGTGTCCCGTCCATGTCCATGCATATCAGCTTTACGTCACGGCAGTCAGCCATTTTATCTTCTCCTTGGGGCATATGAAGCATTTCCCCGCGTACGTTCCAAACGCTTTATCGTCGTCAAAACGGATCTCCCGGCTGGACAGGCACATCTCCTGCATGCCGAGCGTTTTGTTGGTGCCAAAGTTCCCGTATTTTTCATCGCCGATTATCGGATGGCCGATATGGGATAGCTGCGCCCTTATCTGGTGTGTGCGCCCGGTCTCTATCGTAACTTCCAGAAGCGTAAGCGTGATCCCGTTTTTGGCATACTCCTTTACCACCCTGTAAGCGGATCTGGCTTCCTGTCCGTTTCCCTTATCTCTGTCCGATACCGATACCCGGGATGCGTTATTGTCTTTTGATATATACGAAACGATGCCGCCTGCATTCTTCGGGAATCTACCTGCGCAGAGCGCGTAATACATCTTTTGCAGCAGATGCTGTTTAAAGGCGTTTATGAGCATACGTTCGGTATCGTCGTCATAAGCCGCGAGCATGACTCCCGAAGTCTGTGCGTCAAGCCTGTGCACGAGCCTGGCTTCGGTGTTTATCATCTTTAACCTGCTCAGCGCAGTATCCTCGCCGATGCCCAGATTGTCCGCATCTACCGGCAGCCCCGCAGGCTTCACGAAAGCGGCGAGCCTGCCGTCGTCGAATATGATGTCAATTGAAAAGTCATATTCGCAGTCGGCGTACAGTATGACCTCGTCGCCGCCGTTCACACGTGCGTCGGGCTGCTGTTTTTCCCCGTTTATCCTGAACTGCCTGGCGTTTATAAGCCTGGCTGTCCGGCCGCTACCCAGCAGGGGATATGCCCTTTTCAGATATTCCCTTACAGGAAGCGCGCTTACCGCATTTGGCACTACGGAAGAAAGCTTTGTTGTCATTTTACTGATCCACCCATGCCAAAGGCTCGAGCTCAGTCCTATCTAATGTGACTTTCCCGTCAAGGCTTTGGATAAGACCGGATATAAAAACTTCTGAATCCTGCTGCTTTATAGTCAGTGAAAGCTTCACCGATGCGCCGAATTCTTTCTCTACATCGCGCACGGGCTGAGTTCTCAGGAAATATTCCAGCCTGCCGAGATTGGGATACGAAACGTCGATAGAGATCCTTTCGCTTGGGAACACCGTACCTTCCCCGCACGTATCCAAAGCTTTCGCACACCCGCTCGAGTAAGCCCTTACGAGCCCGCCGGCGCCCAAAAGGATACCGCCGAAATATCTTGTAATGACCACGCAGCAGTTGGTTATCTGCCTGGTCTTTATGACTTCCATCATGGGAAGACCTGCGGTGCCCGCAGGCTCTCCGTCGTCGGAATAACGCATAATGCCCATGTTTTCCCCTATGGCATATGCGTAGCAATTATGCGATGCGTCGGAATACTCGCTTCGCATCTCTTTTATAAACTGAACAGCCTCTTCCTCTGTCCGGCAGGGTCTGCCATGGCAGAGGAATCGGCTTTTGTTGATCACAAGCGTGTCTGTGGCTTGTGTAAGAAGCGTTTTATAAGGTTTGTTAGGCATTTCTTATTTGAGGACAAGCCGGTGATAAGCTTTCTTGCCCCTGCGGATCAGCAGCCCGTCGCCTTTGAGCATGTCGGCGGTTATGCGGAAGTCTTCGTCGGCGACCTTGTCGTTCCCGATGTAGAGACCGCCCTGCTGTATCGCCTTGCGCGCTTCACCGTTGCTCTTGAAAAGCCCCACTCTGCTGGCCCAGGCCAGCAGCCTGTTCTCTTCGGCGAGCTCCTGCTCGGTCACTTCTGTGGTGGGCGTAGAGCCCGCGGCGCCGTTGCCGCTGAAAAGGGCTTCCGCCGCGGCTTTGGCCTTGTTGGCCTCTTCTTCGCCGTGGATGAGCTTGGTCACTTCGTAAGCGAGCGTGACCTTCGCCTCGTTGATGCGGCTGTCGGTGTAAGAACCCAGGCGCTTGACTTCTTCCATGGGCAGGAAGGTAAGCAGGGCCAGGCACTTCTCAACGTCCGCGTCGTCCACGTTTCTCCAGTACTGGTAGAAATCGTAGGGGCTGGTCTTGGCGGGATCGAGCCACAGCGCACCTTTCTCGGTCTTGCCCATCTTTCTGCCGTCGTGGGTTAGCAGAAGCTTAAAGGTGAGCGCGAAAGCGGGCTTCTCCAGCTTTCTGCGGATCAGGTCAGCGCCGGAAAGCATGTTGCTCCACTGGTCGTCGCCGCCGGTCTGCAGGCAGCAGCCGTATTTCTCAAACAGCTGAAGGAAGTCATAGGATTGCATGAGCATGTAGTTGAACTCGAGGAAAGTAAGGCCCTTTTCAAGCCTCTGCCTGTAGCACTCTGCCGTAAGCATGCGGTTTACCGAGAACAAAGCGCCCACGTCTCTTAAAAAGCTGATGTAGTTCAGGTTCCTGAGCCAGTCGGCATTGTTCACTATGATCGCGGAATTGGGCTTG
>JAFZLE010000034.1 GCA_017551645.1 Clostridia bacterium
TATACGACCGCTATCCCGCCGACAGGCTGATGGTGGACATACCTGTGGCGCTGATGGCGGTGCAGACGGCTACCACCGAGGCGCTCAGCGAGTTCCCTATGAAGCCGGCGGCGGAGACGAAGATAGGCTGACGCTGCCGGAGTACGTTTACGCCACATACAACACGCTGCTGGAGAACGGCTGGCGGATGAAGGACATAGACGAAATGGACATGGTGGGCTACATAAGGCTAAGGGCGTGGAACGCGGTAAGCGAGAGACGCAAAAACGAACCCCGGCCGAACACCATTGACAACGTGTGGCCGGGGCTGAAGCCGTAAATTAGATGATCCGGTATGGCTGAACAATAATAAAACAACATAAGCCTGATGAGTAGCCATAGTCAGATCAAAGTGCCTTTTCTGTGATCATCAAAACAGCAGTAAAACGGAATTACTGCTAAAATTATGTTGACAAAAACGCCGCTGTGACGTACAATAAGAACACTGAAAATTAGCAGATAAATCAATTTACTGCGATTGTAACGAAAAGAGTGAGCGGCTATGAGTGAGATGAGATCAATTCCCCGGTCTTTGCAAGACATGGAGTCTTTTTCACGCCCCGAGTTCACAAGTGCCATGGCTTCATGTTATGGCATGACAAAAGCGCAGATTGCGTATGACCTGTATAAGCGGCTTGATCAGGGTATATTAGTACGTGTTGGATGGGGCAGATATTCCTTTCCCAAGAAAAGGCTGTACAAGTATCAGTATTCTGACGCTGCCATTGATGTAGCGAACACAATCTGTGAAGGCTATGAAGGATTGGATTTCCAGATATTCGAGTTAATTCAGCTTAACGAGTTCATGAACCACCAGATGACGCACAATACGATATTCGTTTCAATAGAGAACGAACTTGTTGACTATGTGTTTGATACTCTATTAAAAGCATATCCCGGGAGGGTGATGCTTAAACCAAAGGCTGATCAGTATTACAGGTATCGTCAGGATAATGAAATCATCGTTGGGCGTCTTCCTTCCGAGACACCCAAAGGGATTGATGAACCATGGAAAAGCAGGCTTGAAAAGATATTGGTCGACGTGTTTACAGATAAGCTTGTCAGCGCGATCGTACCGGGTAGCGAAAAAGAAGTGATTCTTGACGGGGCATTCAGCAGCTATATGTTGGATGAGAACACCATGATCCGCTACGCAAAACGCAAGGGTACTGAGAAAAGAATGATTAAAGTGCTGACCGATTACAGAGAGGCGGTTATCGAATGATTTCCCGAGCGAATTATTCTGCATCACATATCCGGGAGCTTCAAGCTGCGAGTAACAGCGATCCCGGCTTGATCGAAAGGACACTGTATGCGTTTGGTCTTTTGGAAGCATTACGCCTTGCCGGAATGGATTTCACATTCAAAGGTGGCACCAGCCTTCTTTTGCTGCTTCCAAGTCCCAAACGATTATCTACAGACATCGATATAGTAGTCGACCCAGGCACGGATGTGGACAGCTTCATTGAAAAAGCGGGGACAGTTTTCCCATTTAAATCAAAGGAAGAGCAATTCCGGGACGGGAAAAACCGCATAACAAAGAGGCACTTCAAATTCAATTACGATTCACCGGTGAGGAAAGCTCCGTTGTATATCCTCCTGGATGTGCTTTTCGAGGAGAATCACTATGAACAGATTGTGGAACGTCGAATAGAGAATGAACTTCTTTTGACAGAAGGAGAGAATCTTACCGTCAGACTTCCCTCCATTGACTGCATACTTGGTGATAAGCTAACGGCGTTCGCACCATACACTACCGGAATTCCGCTCCGTGCAAATAAAGACCTGGAAATAATAAAGCAGTTCTATGATGTGAGCACGCTGATTGGTGGATTAGAGCGGTTTGAGGATGTGCGAAAAACTTATTTTGCGGTGTCCAAAGCTGAGATTGGATATAGAGGAATAGATATTACACCTGAAAAAGCACTCGAAGATACTATTCAAGCGGCAGTTTGCATCGGATCAAGGGGAAAACAAGCTGAGAAGGACTTCCCCTCATATCTCCAGGGAACACGAGATATTGTGAATCATATATTTGACGGAAGGTTCAGCATGGAAGCGGCATCCCTTATGGCACCAAAGGTTATATACATGGCTGCCTGCCTGCTTACGGGTGTAACATTCGACCGCAGTTCTGATTTGGAAAGCTTAAAATCCGAATCACTGACACAGGAAGACATGAAAACAATGAAGGCATTCCGTAAGCTGAAGACCGGTGAATATGGATATCTTGTACTTGCCGATCAGCTGCTTCAGATATACAGGAAGGGACGGGAAATTTAGACAAAAGCATTGGCTTTCACAAAGAAAATAAATGGAGTAGTGTCAGATACAACTATCACAAAACACTACTCCCTTAAATCATGGAGTTCCGCCAATTCCTCATCGAGATCAGAAACGGATTGATTAATGTATGGCAGCCCCATTTCACAATACAAACCGATCAGGTCAAGTTTATTCATTCCAAGTATCTCTGCCGCGCGCCCGTTAGATATGGTCAGATCCCGTATGTAGGGATACAGCATCATTGCTAAGCGCTCTGTTGAACGATCTTTGTCCGTATCATCAAGATATGGAGTATAGCGTTTGGAACGATCATGGGATACTCTACGGTTTCCGTGAACGACACCCCCCACTTATGTATGTGATCTTAAAAACCAAATATATCATGCGATAAAAACAGCTGTATACCCGGCAAAACGGCATATATCATGAATTCTTTGTACTTCTTAATTCAGTGAATACTTCATCATGAGTCATTCGTTCCGTAGTATGCGCTGCCAGATAATCCGCTTCGTCAAGGGCAGACTCCACATAATCTTCATGCTCAGTCAGTTCGCGCATAAGCGCTATTACGACATGAAGATCCTGGTCTCTGACTTTTTTCAGGAGCAGTTCGGCTTGCTTTCTCACGTTCATACTGCGTCACTTCCGGAGACTGAGCGCTACTCTGCAGTATTCCCCCAAATCCAATCTACAATCACGATTATAATACAATAAACCAAGCATATTATCAAGTGCTTCGAAAGGAGCGTTTTACAGCATGAGCGACGTAGTACGCGACCTGGTAGTGTCGCTGTCCTTGGACGCGGGCGAGTTCACCCGCAACATGCGCGCCATAAACGCGTCCATAAAAGAGGCGGAGAGTTCTTTCCGGCTCGCGGGCGCAGGCGTGGATAAGTTCGAGTCCAGCCTGGGCGGACAGATGGCGAAAGCCGAAACGCTCATGCGCACGCAGACGCTCCAGAGCGCGGCCGTCAGGCAGTACGCGGCGCACCTGTCTGAAGCGAATAATAAAATGCTCGCGACCGAGGGCTACCTGGCCAAGTACTCCGCCAGGCTCGTGGAAGCCCGTGCGCAGATGGCGCCGCTCAACTCCGAGATAGCGAAACAGCACGCGGAGGTGGAGCGCACAGGCGCGGTATACGCCCGTGTGGACGCGGCCTACCAACAGAACATATCGTCCATCAGCTCCCTGCAGCAGTCCATGGTCTCCCTGGAGCAGGAGATCGCAGCGACCGAGATGATGTATGAGCACAGTTTCAACACCCTGGGCGCCGGCGACAGCCAGACGGAAGCCTACAGGCAGCGGCTCATGTCCCTCAACACGGAGTACAGTAAACAGCAAGCGAGCCTTACCGCGCTGCAGAACAAGACCCGGGCGCTCGCATCCGCTCGGACTGCGGCAGCGGATAAGGCCGCCCGCGCGGCGCAGGTTGAGCAGAGTCTCCTGCAGAAGAAACAGGATCTTGAGGCCGAGATAAAAAAGCTGGAGGGCCAGGTAAAGGAAGAGACCCAGGCGCTGGAAAACAACCGCACGGCGGTGGTAAGGGCCCAGACGGAGCTCAATAACGCCAAGGCAAAGCTCCGGGAGACCGAGTCTGAGATCAAGTCCCTCCAGAAGCAGATCGCGCTCATGTCCTCCATGTGGACCCAGGCGGGCGCGGCCATGACCGCGTTCTCACAGAAGTGCATTACGCTGGGACGGAACATGCAGCGTGTGGGCAGGACTATGATGAGGTACCTGACCACTCCTATAGCCGGTCTCGCCACTGCCTCAGTCAAAGCGCTCATCAGCTACGATAA
>JAFZLE010000261.1 GCA_017551645.1 Clostridia bacterium
CGGAAGGATCCACGAAAGTCGCGGTCAGCCCCTGCTCCGGCAGGGTGTTGGCAAACAGGTTTGCCGTGCCGCCGTAGAGGTTGGAGGAGGTCACGATGTGATCACCCGCCGTGGCGATATTCTGCACCGCGTAGGTGATCGCCGCGGAACCGCTGGCGGTAGCCAGCGCGCCTATGCCGCCTTCCAGCGCGGCGATGCGTTTCTCGAACACGTCGGAGGTGGGGTTCATAAGGCGGGTATAAATGTTGCCGCCCTCGGTCAGGGCAAATCTGCCCGCCGCCTGGGCGGAATCCTTGAACACGTAGCTGGTGGTGGCGTAGATGGGCACCGCGCGGGCGTCGGTCGCGGGATCGGCGGCTTCCTGCCCCACGTGCAGCTGCTTGGTCTCAAAACGGTATTCCTTCATGGCTTATTCTCCTGTAAAAAGTATTTGCGTTTGGTTTCCGCAATTATATCAATATTTACCTACCACGTCAAGGGGTAATTGTATTATTTCAAAGTTAAGAGGCTGTTGCCTCGCGGCAGCAGCCTCTTTTGAACCGGTATAATGATGAATCTCTAATCCATTTTACTCACTGCGCAGCGCTACAACAGGATCTCTTCTGGCCGCGAAGCCGGACGGTATCAGTCCCGCGATAAGCGTCAGGAACATGCTTATCAGCACGAGCGCCGCACAGCTGGTCACAGGCAGGTACGCCATGTTGTGCATGCCCGCCAGGTTGTAGATTATCCGGTTGATGGGCAGTATCAGCAGCAGGCTCACCAGTATGCCCAGCATGCCCGCCATAAAGCCGATTATAAGCGTCTCGGCGTCGAATACGCGGCGGATATCCCGCTTGGACGCGCCCAGCGCCCTCAGTATGCCTATCTCCTTGGTACGTTCCAGCACGCTTATGTAGGTTATAACGCCTATCATGATGCTGGACACGAACAGGCTGACCGCCACGAACGCCACCAGCACGTAGGTAACCGCCTGCACGATGTCGGTCACGCCGCTTAGCAGCAGGCCCACGTAGTCAGTATAAGTGATGGTCTTGCCGCCACCGGTGTTGCTTTCGTTATACGCATCTATATATTTGCCTATAAGCTCCTTGCTCTCGAAGTCCTTGGGATAAATGTTGATCTTGTCCGGTATGGATAGGTCCGCCGCGCCGAAGGAGATCAGGTTCTCCTCAAGGCTCTTGCCGGAACCCACCGTGGGCACCACGGAACGGATGATCTCGTTGAGCTTTTCATCGCCCAGCAGTACGCGCACACCCGACACGAAGGTCTCGTATCCGGTCAGGTCTACTTTATCTATGTCGAACTCAGTCTTTTCGAAAGGCATGGCGCGGATAACGTCCATCTCCGGATTGGCCAGCTGGTCTTTGACTATCTCGCTGTCGTTGGCCATGGTGATGGCGTATTCCATAAGCTCGGGCAGGTAGCCTATCCTGCCGGTGGACGCGCCGACTACGGAGCCTTCCGAGGGCATCACTATGCCCACTATCTTTAGCTCCAGTCCCTCGTCCACGACTTTCTGCAGCTTTTCAGGGTCGTCGAGCACGCTCACCCAGTGGCCGCCGCTCTTCTCGTAGTAATTACCCGGTATGACCACGCGGAAGGTGATGTCCATTATCTCCTCATAGCTGTAGCTGCCGGTATCGCCCTTTTCTTCCGTGCCGTTCATCATGTCGTTCACCAGCTGCTTGAGCTCGCTGCGGCTCTTTATGCCCAGGGTATACAGCGTGTAGTCGCTGATCACGCCCGAGCGGTTGAGCAAAAGCACCACTTCGGTCTTGTCCTCTGGCCACCTGCCCGCCACCACGTCGTACTGGCTGTCGAGCAGTTCCCGGTTGTCCAGCAGCTGGGTAAACACGCTCTGGGCGTTGGACGAATAACTGGAGGCCATGGTGCCCATGGCATACATCTGGGCAAAGGATTCGGGCACGTCTGTGCTCTGGGCGTCCGCCATAAGGTCTTCGTAAGTAGTGGAGGGGTTGACCTGCAGCGGGCCTTCCGGAGTGTTCCGCCAGATATTCAGCTGGCTGGAATACTCGTAGCTCACGCCGCTGACCAGTTTGCCGAATTCGGGATCGCTATCTATATGCTCCTTGAACGCCGCCAGGTCGTTCTGCTTAACTTCGTTGAGCATCAAGCCCAGCATTCCCCGCAGTATCCTGCCGGAGTATATGCGGCCTTCTTCCCGCTGCTCGGCTTCCACGTCCACGGTCATGTTTTCGCTCAGGCTGTTCAGGTCCATGCTTTCGCTCTGCAGCGTCAGCGGATATGAAGTCAGGGTCTCCCTTTCGATCTTGTCTATGTACCTCTGTACGCCCGTGGACATGGCCAGTATCAGCGCGATGCCGATTATGCCTATGCTGCCCGCGAACGCCACCAGTATGGTGCGGGTCTTCTTGGTAAGCAGGTTGTTCAGCGACAGCCCCAGCGCGGTAAGGAAACTCATGCCCGTACGGCTGGTGGACAGGCTGCCTTCCTGTTCGTCCGCGCCGTCGTACGGGTCTGTATCCCCCACTATGCGCCCGTCGGACAGGCGTACGATGCGGGTGGAATACTTTTCCGCCAGCTCCGGGTTGTGGGTGACCATTATGACCAGCCTGTCTTTTGCGATCTCCGCCAGAAGTTCCATCACCTGCAGGCCCGTCTCGCTGTCCAGCGCGCCGGTAGGCTCGTCCGCCAGAAGGATCTTGGGGTCGTTGACCAGCGCCCTGGCTATCGCCACCCTCTGCATCTGCCCGCCGGAAAGCTCCCGGGGGCGTTTGGAAAGCTGATCTCCCAGGCCCACGCGCTCAAGCGCGTGTTTCGCCCGCTCCCGGCGCTCCTTTTTGCTCACGCCGGCCAAAGTCAGCGCCATCTCCACGTTGGAAAGCACGCTCTGGTGGCCTATAAGGTTGTAGCTCTGGAACACGAAACCTATGGCGTGGTTGCGGTAGCTGTCCCAGTCCCGGTCCCTGAAACGGCGGGTGGAGCGCCCTGAGATTATAAGCTCGCCCTCCGTCGCCCGGTCAAGCCCGCCGATTATGTTCAGCAGCGTGGTCTTGCCGCAGCCGCTGGGGCCCAGCACGCTCACGAACTCATTCTGTCTGAACCGTACGCTGACGCCTTTTAACGCTTCTACTTTCTGGCTTCCCGTATCGTAAACCCTGCTTATGCCCTGAAGCTCAAGCATATTGTCCTCCTAACGATATTCCCCGTCAAACAGCGCGTACTCGTCTATGGTGTACAGGAAAGATATGAGCGCGCTGCCCGCGCCCTGGGGAAACTCCCCGTCCAGCGCGTTGACAAGATCTTCTATGGTATTGAGCCGGCCTTTGCCCGACCGGTAAAAGTTCCCGAGCGCCTTTATGAAGGCGTCCCTGCCCAGCAATTCCCGCATTTCATGCATCACCGCCGCGCCCCTGAGGCGCACCACGGTTTCAAACTCGCTTACGCTCTGAAAGCGGGTGAGGAAGCTGTCCGGCGTGACCGAGCCCGGCACGGTATGCTTGAGCGCGGGCAGCACCTTTTTGTTAAGCAGCGTTGTGAAGGCGCCTTCGCCCCGCGTCTGCTCCTGAGCCAGCAGGTACGCATAAAAGCTTATCCCCTCCCGCAAAAACGGGTCGGTATATGGATCCGTGCAGGCAGACAGGCCGAAAAACTGCTGCGCCGTAAGCATGTACACGGTCTGTTCCAGCTCCTCCCAGTCGCTTCCCAAGCGGATAAGCCCCGGAGCCGCCGAGGACACCGCGTCCGACGAAAACGCCAGCGCCATATCCCAGACTGCCTTGCCGAACCAGCTTTCGTATATGTCCAGCGCGCCCCGGGCAAGTCTGAGCGC
>JAFZLE010000262.1 GCA_017551645.1 Clostridia bacterium
ACCGAGCTCCAGGGCACCCACGCAGGAGCAAACCCGATAAGCGGTGACTTCTCTCTGGCGGCCAAGGGCTATCTTATCAAAGACGGCCAACTGGCGCGCCCGGTCGCGCAGATAACCGTAGCGGCGAATTTCTATGAGATACTCAAAAACATACAGGAAGTAGCGGACGATCTGGAATTCACGATGCCCGGGTCCAGCGCCATAGCAAGTCCCACCCTGTACATAGGCAAAATATCAGTCGCGGGCATATAGGAGGTAATAAATGAGAAACATAGTTTTGATGGACGGCGCCGTAGGTACCACCCTGTGGCATCTCGCCGATGAAGCGGGCATAAAGCGCGAACCCGTGTGGAAGTATAACGTGGAGCATCCGGAGCTTGTTTATAAGCTGCACAAGGGCTATATCGAAGCCGGCGCCGAGGTGCTGCTCACCAATACTTTCGGCGCGAACGTGCAGATGGTAAGCCACGCATCTTCATACACGGTGGATGAAGTCGTAAGAGCCGCCGTGAAGATCGCCAAAGAAGCAGTCAAGGGCACCGACCGCAAGCTGATCGGCTCCTGCGGCCCGCTCAAGGAGTTCATGGAGCCTTACGGCGATCTGGAAGAGGACGAAGTGGAAGAAATGTTTACCCAGCAGATCGGAGCCGCCGTGGACGAAGGCGTGGACGCCATTCTGCTGCAGACCTTCCTTGACCTGGACAGCCTGCTGGTCGGATGCCGAGTGGCCAAAAACATGAACATACCCTTCTACGCGGCGCTCACGTTTGAAAAGAGCGGACGCACCATGATGGGCAACACCGTGGAACAGGCGTGCAGGGAACTGGAAAAGGCGGGCGCTTCCGCGGTGGGCATGAACTGCTCCCTCGGCCCGGATATGGCGGTGCCGATCATCAGGGAATTCACCAAGCATACCGAGCTGCCGCTGCTGTTCAAACCCAACGCCGGTCTTCCCATAACCGCACCCGACGGCACCGTGACCGCTCCTTACACGGCGAAGATGTTTGTTGACGAGATCAAGCCGGCGCTTGAGTTCGTGACCTTCGTGGGCGGCTGCTGCAATACGGACTTCGAATATGTGAAACTATTAAAAACTGAGGTCGATGCCTTAAGAAAAGAGGACTAAATGGGTTTATTTGACAGATATTTTTACGGCAAGGCGGGTCAGGGCGACTATACGGTCGAGCAGATGCCCACCAACCGCAAACAGCTGTTTTTCACTACCCTCAAAGTGCGTCTGAGCTCGATGATAGGCGTGAACCTGCTTCACTTTTTGTGGATGATCCCCCTGTTCATATGGCTCTATGTCGCCATAAACTCTGCCATACTCTACATTACTCCGGAGGATGTGGTCAAGCTGCCCAACGCCCCGCAGGGCATGGTGGAGGCGTATGACAGCTATAATAAGGCGTATAACGAATATGACGCCATCATCAACGCCCAGACGTATCTGAACCAGAACAACGCGAAACTGTCCGACATCCGGCACAACATCGAGACCATACTGGCCGGCGGAGAAGTGACCCGCCAGGTCACGGTCATAGAAGGCGGCGAAGCCACTGCCGAGCAGGTGACGCTGGAACAGCTCAGGCAGGAAGAAAGCGAGATGCTGGCGCTTATAAGCGAAAACGAGCTGAATCTCGCCAAAGCCGGCGACGAGGACCTCATTAACGGGCTCAAAGCCCAGTATAACGATAACGTCAAAGTTTTCAACCTCTATGCAAGGCAGCTGCTGAACGGCAACATACTGACCAGTCTGCTGATAATGATACCGCTTATCGCGCTGTGCGCGGTTGGCAGGCCCGGTATGATGTACGTGCTCAGGAACTGGGCGAGAGACGAGCATTCCTTCGTCTGGCAGGATTACAAGCAGGCGATAAAGGAAAACTGGAAACAGGCGCTGGGCATCGGCATACTGAACGGCCTGAGCTTCCTGCTGGTGTTCGTTGCGTACGTAACATACGGGCAGATGGCCGAAAACAGCTGGTTCTTCAATATTCCCCAGGCGCTGATGGTGGTGCTGCTCATACTGTGGTGGATGGCGAACGAGCTTATGTTCCCGATGCTCATAACCTATGAAATGAAGTTTAAGGACATACTCAAGAATTCCATCATCATAGCTCTGGCAAGGCTGCCCTGGGCGTTCCTCATACTGCTGGGTTCAGTGGCCATCCCGCTGGCCATACTCTGGTTCATACCGCTGCCTTTCAGCCTGCTGGTATTCCTGCTTCTGTACGCGCTGTTCGGGCTGGCCTTCAAGGGCTTTATAGAAGCATCCTTCGCCAATAGCTGCTTTGACAGGTACCTGAACCCCAGGATCGAAGGCGCGGAAGTCGGCAAGGGCCTTTACAAGCCCGAGGAAGACACGCAGACCGAAGATGAGACTGCGACCGAGGAAAAACCCGAGCGTTTCTGGGAGCATAATACAAAGTGACATACGATTCCCTGGCACAGGTCTACGATATTCTGACCGGAGATTTCGATTACGGTCTCTGGTCAGAAAAGTACATAGATATGCTGCGCTCAAAGGCCCGGGATGTGAAAGAGATTTGCGACGCGGGCTGCGGCACGGGCAAGCTTATGCTGGAAATGGCTAAACGCGGCATAAACGTCATAGGCGTAGATATCTCCGAAGGTATGCTGCGGGAAGCCCAGAACAAGGCAATGGAAGCAGGCATAGTTCCGCGCCTGCTTAACCAGGATATGCGTCAGATGGCGCTTCCTCATAAGGTTGACGCGGTCACGTGCGCCTGTGATGGCCTGAATTATCTGAGAAACGAGAAAGGCGCGGCCGCGTTTTTTGCCCGCGCCTTTGATTCTGTCAAGTCAGGCGGCGCTTTCGCGTTTGACTTTTCGTCTGAGAAAAAGTTACTGCAGCTTGCGAAGACCGGACTGTTCGCCGAGGAACGGGAGGAGACGGCGTATATCATGTTCTGCGGCTGCGAAGGCAAACTCCTGAGCATGGATATGTGCGCGTTCTTAAAGCGCGAAAACGGGCTGTACGAAAGGTTTGAGGAGACCCACGTGCAGCGGATATGGCAAACAGATGAAGTCGTCACACTTTTAGAACAGGCGGGCTTTACAGATATATCAGCCGAGCAGCAGGATCTCAGGGGCTTTGGCGGAGACAGGGTATTCGTATACTGTAAGAGACCGTAAAACGGAGATAAAATGCAAAAAGACTATTTAAGGCTCGACAATATGTACAGGCTTACGCTGCTTGGCGGGGAAGCGAGGGCTTTTTTGCTCGAATCCACCCAAATGGTTGAACAGGCGAGGCGTATACACTCCCTGTCCAAGACCGCCACGGCTGCCCTGGGCAGGACCCTTTCCGTTACCTC
>JAFZLE010000263.1 GCA_017551645.1 Clostridia bacterium
AACATCCGCGCCTTCCACTCCAGGCAGAAGCGCAATTCCTTCATACTAAACGAGCGTCCCGGTGTGGTGATGGGCCAGAAGATCCTTCCCATACAGCGGGCGGGCGTGTACGTGCCGGGCGGCACCGCTCCCCTCGCTTCCACCGTGCTGATGGACGTGATCCCCGCCAGGATCGCCGGCTGCCCGGAGATATACATGGCTACCCCTCCCGGGCCTGACGGAAAAGTCAACGGGGCGATCCTCTGCGCCGCCAGGGAAGCCGGCGTAACCCGCGTATTCCGTGTAGGCGGAGCGCAGGCCATAGCCGCGCTCGCGTACGGTACGGCTGCCGTTCCCAAGGTGGACAAGATCGTGGGCCCCGGCAACGCTTTCGTGGAGGAAGCCAAGCGGCAGGTGTTCGGGCATGTCTCGATAGACATGATCGCCGGTCCCAGCGAGATCCTGATAGTGGCCGACGACAAAGCCGACCCCGCCCACGCCGCCGCTGACCTGCTGTCCCAGGCTGAGCACGACCGGCTTTCTTCCGCCGTGCTCGTGACAGACAGTATGGAGCTGGCGCTCAAGGTGCAGACGGAGATCGAAAATCAGCTGCCCCGGCTCCCCCGCCGTGAGACAGCCCGTATCTCCATAGACGAAAACGGCAAGATAATCGTAGCGGAAGACCTGCGCTCCGCCATAGACATCGCAAACGAGATCGCTCCCGAGCACCTTGAACTGTGCGTTGACAGCCCGTTCGACTGGCTGGACGGCATAAAGCACGCGGGCTCGGTATTCCTGGGCCGCGACTGCCCGGAAGCGCTGGGCGACTATCTGGCGGGTCCCAACCACACCCTGCCCACCATCGGCTCCGCCCGTTTCTCCAGCCCGCTTTCAGTGGATGATTTCATAAAAAAGACCCAGTACACCTATTTTTCCCGTGACGCCCTGCAGGCTGTCGCAAAGGATGTGGCGCTGTTCGCCCGCACCGAAGGCCTGGAAGCCCATGCCCGCAGCGTGCTGATCCGCATGGAGGAAGACACATGAGCCGCTTTTTATCCTCACGCTACCGGGAACTTGTGCCGTACGTGCCGGGTGAGCAGCCTGCCGGCCAGACATATATAAAACTCAACACCAACGAGTCTCCCTTCCAAATAAGCGAAAAAGCCGCGGCGAAGGCGCTTAAGGGCACCCGGCCTTTCAGGCTGTATTCCGACACCGGATGCGTGGAATTGCGAAAGGCGCTTTCGCGGGTATACGGCGTGCCCGCCGAGCGTATCATGGTGACCAACGGCTCGGACGAAGCGCTCGACCTGGCGTTCATGGCTTTTTGCTCAGAGGAGGTCCCCGCGCTTTTCCCGGACATCACCTACGGCTTCTACAGAGTATACGCGGACGTGAACCGCCTGCCTTTTGAGGAGATACCCCTTAGGGATGACTTTACGCTCGACCTGTCCGATTATGACAAAAAGCGCGGCACCGTGTTCCTCGCAAACCCCAACGCCCCCACCGGCATTGCGCTCAGGCGCGGCGAGATAGAAGCGTTTCTGGCTTCAAGGCCTGACGACGTGCTGGTGGTGGACGAGGCGTACGTGGATTTCGGCGCGGAAAGCTGTGTGCCGCTGGTTGCAAAATACCCCAATCTCGCAGTGATACAGACGTTCTCCAAGTCCCGTTCCCTCGCCGGTGCCCGGCTGGGCTTCGTGATCGCGGACGAACACTTGATACAGGATCTGAACACCCTGCGCTTTTCCACCAACCCTTACGACGTAAGCAGCTTCACGCAGGCGCTGGGCGTCGCGGTGCTGGAAGAAGAGGCTGAAACTCGCAAAAACTGCCTTAAGATACAGGAAAACCGCGCCTGGACTACCGAAATGCTGACCGAACTCGGCTTTTCGGTGCTGCCGTCCGGCTCCAACTTCGTGTTCGCGCGCACGGGCAAAATGGACGGAGAAGCCCTCTACCTCGCCCTTAAATCTAAGGGCATACTCGTGCGTCATTTCAATAACCCCAGGATCAGGGATTTTAACCGCATAACGATCGGCACCATGGAAGATATGCGGGCGCTTGAATCAGCGCTCAGATCCATTCTCGCCTGAAGGAGGCAGTCAAATGAGGACAAGCCAAATCGCGCGCAAAACGGCTGAGACCGACATTCAGCTTAAGCTCGGCCTGGACGGGACCGGCAAAAGCGAGATCCGGACCGGTGTGGGTTTTCTGGACCACATGCTCACGCTGTTCGCCCGTCACTCCGGTTTCGACCTGGAAATATCCTGCGACGGCGACACATGGGTGGACGACCACCACAGCGTTGAGGACATAGGCATCTGCCTGGGCACGGCGCTGAATCAGGCGCTGGGCGACAAAAAAGGCATCCGCCGATACGGCGACACCACCCTCCCCATGGACGAGGCGCTCATTCTCGCGGCGGTCGACCTGTCCGGACGGGGCGCGCTGTACGCTTCGCTCGACATCCCCGCGCAAAAGGTGGGCACGTTCGACACGGAGCTCGCCCAGGAGTTTTTCATCGCCCTGGCGCGCTGCGGCGGCGTCACGCTGCACATAAGGCAGCTTGCCGGAAGCAACTCCCATCACATAATCGAGGGCACGTTCAAGGCTGTCGCCCGGGCGCTCAGGCAGGCCGTTTCCATCGACCCCGACGCCGCCAGCCAAATACCTTCCACCAAGGGCACGCTGTCATGATAGCAATAGTGGATTACGGGGTGGGAAACCTGTTTTCCCTTAAAAGCTCGTTCAGTTTTATAGGGCAGGAAGCCGAAGTCACCGGCGACCCCGCGCGCATTCTCGCGGCGGACAGGGTCGTGCTGCCCGGCGTAGGCGCCTTCGGTGACGCGGCGGACAAACTGCGGGTCAACGGTCTGGACAAAGCCGTGTGTGAAGCCGCCGGGAGGGGCACTCCCCTGCTGGGCATCTGCCTTGGGATGCAGCTGTTGTTCGAGTGCAGCGAAGAGTTCGGCACACACAAGGGCTTGGGGCTGATTCCCGGCCGGGTCGTGTCCATGCGCTCGGTGGTGCCCGAGGAGCTAAAGCTGCCCCAGATAGGCTGGAACGGCCTGCATCTGATCGGGACGCATCCCCTGTTCAGGAATACGCGCGAAGGCGATCAGGTCTACTTCGTGCATTCCTTCCACGGCACCGACTGCGCCGACAGCCTGCTGGCCACCACCGAGTACGGCGGCAGCATAACCGCCGCGGTAGGCAAAGCGAACGTGATGGGCTGCCAGTTTCACCCGGAAAAAAGCGGAAAAGTGGGCCTTTCCATACTTAAGGCATTTGCGGAAACGGAGAATTACTCATGCTGATACTGCCTGCGATCGATCTGTACGAGGGCAAGGCTGTGCGCCTGACGCGGGGCGACTACCTCCAGATAAAAGTATATTCGGACGATCCTCCCGCTTTGCTCAAAAGCTTTGAATCAAGCGGCGCGAAAGAGGTCCATGTGGTGGACCTGGAAGGCGCAAGGGACGGCACAACTCC
The DNA here is from genome assembly GCA_017551645.1 of Clostridia bacterium. Lineage (GTDB taxonomy): Bacteria > Bacillota > Clostridia > Christensenellales > Aristaeellaceae > RUG14130. The sequence continues at coordinate 3,475 of JAFZLE010000263.1, forward strand.
CAACCTTGCCCTGATACGCAAAATGAAGCAGTCTACCGGGCTCGTTTTAGAGGTCGGCGGCGGCATAAGGACCATGGAAACGGTGCGCGCATATCTTGACGAGGCGGGAGTCGACCGCGTGATACTTGGCACCGCGGCGGTCACCGACCCCGATCTCACTCGCCGCGCAGTAAAGACCTACGGCAAAAGGATCGCCGTGGGCGTGGACATAAAAGACGGCAGGGTGGCCATACGCGGCTGGACCGAAAAAACTGACCTGGACGCCTTCGCCTTCTGCGGACATTTGGAAGATATGGGCGTAAAGACCCTTATCGTGACCGATATTTCCAGAGACGGGATGCTTAAAGGCGCAAACCTGGACCTGTATAAGAGTTTGGTCAGCGAATTCCCGCTCGATATCATCGCTTCGGGAGGCGTTGCGTCCCTTAAGGACGTGACAGCCCTCAAGAGTGCCGGAGTATACGGCGCGATAGTCGGAAAAGCTTTGTACGAAGGCGCGGTCAACCTGGACGCGCTGGTGGAGGCCGCCTCATGATCTCCAAACGTATAATCCCCTGCCTGGACGTCAGAAACGGCAGGGTGGTAAAGGGTATACAATTCGAAAACCTGAAGGACGTGTCCTCCCCCGCCGAGCTGGCCGCCTTTTACTCCGAAAGCGGCGCGGACGAACTGGTGTTCTACGACATCACCGCTTCCGCCGAGCACCGGGGCCTGTTCACCGAATGCCTCAGGAAAGTCGCCAGGCGGGTCTTTATCCCGCTGACCGTGGGCGGAGGCATAAACAGTCTGGAGGACTTTGATACGGTGCTCAAATGCGGGGCGGACAAGGTCTCGGTCAATTCCTGCGCGGTAAGGAACCCCGGCCTGATAGACGAAGCCGCCCGGCGCTACGGCAGCCAGTGCGTGGTGCTGTCCGCCGACGTAAAGCGTGTAGACGGGCAGTTTCACGTTTTCGTGCGGGGCGGCCGCGAGGACACGGGTCTGGACGCGCTCAAATGGATAAAGGAAGGTATCGACCGGGGCGCGGGCGAGATAGTGCTCAACTCCATGGATACGGACGGAGTCAAGCAGGGCTTTGACCTGCCCCTGCTGAACGCCGTATGCGCGTTTTCACCCGTGCCCGTGATCGCTTCGGGCGGCGCGGGATGCGCGCAGGACTTCGTGACGCTGTTCAAGCAGTGCCCGAAGGTGGACGCGGGGCTTGCCGCTTCCATTTTCCATTTCGGGGAAGTCAGGATCTCCGAAGTCAAACAGCTGATGAAACAAAACGGTATACCCGTGCGGGAGGTAATATGATGCTGAACATCGATGAACTCAGATTTGACGAAAACGGCCTGATACCCGCCATAGTGGTGGACGCCCTGAGCAAGAAGGTGCTGACGCTGGCGTATATGAACCGGGAGAGCCTGCTTATCACCATGGAAAAGCAGCTTACATGCTTCTGGTCGCGTTCCAGGCAGGAGCTTTGGCTGAAGGGTGAGACCAGCGGGAATTATCAGCACGTGGTCTCCATCACCGCGGACTGCGACGGCGACGCCCTGGTCGTGATGGTGGAAAAGGACGGCCCCGCCTGCCATCTGGGCACTGATTCCTGTTTCACAAGACCCGTGTGGGAGTCCGGTACGCTGAGCGAATACTCCCTGGACAGCCTGATGGACTTGCTCCGGGGCCGTAAGGAACAGCTTCCCGAAGGCTCCTATACCACTTACCTGTTCCAAAAAGGCCTGGACAAGATACTTAAAAAGGTGGGAGAAGAGTGCACCGAGGTCATCATCGCCGGCAAGGCCGAGGATAAAAAAGAGACGGTATACGAGATCGCCGACCTGACCTATCATGTCATGGTGCTGATGACCCAGCTGGGCATTTCCCTTGAGGATGTGCGCCGCGAGCTCAAGAGCCGCCACGTGATAGACCACAAAGTCAAGCAGGAAAAAATGGCCGGAGACAACATGAAATGAGATCGTCGGACGTATTTGAGGCCCTGGGCAGGGTGACTTACCCGGGCAGGAGCATAATAATGGGGCTGTCCAAAGACGCGAAGACGCTTCTGGCGGTGTATTTCATAATGGGCCGCAGCGCCAACAGCCGCAACCGGGTGCTTGAAATGCGGCCAAACGGGCTGTATACCCGCGCCGCGGACGAAAGCAAGGTCACCGACCCCAGCCTAATAATCTACCGCGCGGCCGTAGAACTTGACGGGCGGCTGATCGTGACCAACGGCGACCAGACCGAC
>JAFZLE010000264.1 GCA_017551645.1 Clostridia bacterium
CCAGTTCCAGATGCGGGTCCAGGTCTCGTAGTCGCTGCCGATGGTGTCAACGATCTCAAAGATCTTGGCGAGCTTCTCGGGCTGGTCGGCGAGCTTGTAGCTGAAGCATACGGCTTCGGCAGTGGTCAGCGTCCACTGTACGCCGCCGCTCTTGCCGTCAGGTCCGATGGGGTTGTAGCCGATGAGCACGTCCTCATAGGGGAAGGTCAGGTTCCTCATGGTCTTGCCCAGCTGGAAGGATCCGCCTTCGCCGGTCTCTTCGTTCTTGGGTCCGTCGAAGTCAGGCTCGAGCTGATAGAACGCGCCGGAGGAGCTGAAGCCCAGGATGCCGGACTCGAAGGGGATGGAGAGAGACCAGTGGCCGCCCTGGTTTTCGCCGGTAACGAACTCGGGGTCTACCAGACCGTCGGCATACCACTTGGCGAGCAGCTCAAGGGCATCTTTCATGCCGGCGTACACGGCGCCGTACTCAAGGTTGCCTTCCTCGTTGACGACCCAGCGATCCGGCAGAGCGCCGAAAGCGCCGAAGATGGGCAGGAAGCCGGTGTTGGAAATGGCGTAGGTGTCATCTATGCCGTTTCCGTCGGGATCGTTCTTGGCGAAGAAATAGAACGCTTCTTCAAACTCGTCGATGGTGCGGGGATATTCGCCCTTCTCATAGCCCATCTTCTCGAGCCAGCTGGCGCGCCAGAAGGGGGCATAGGGGAATTTGCTGTCCAGGTTCACGCGGGGCAGACCGTAGATCTTGCCGTTTACGGAAACCATGTCGAAGCAGTCCGGGTCAAATTCCTTCAGCCACTTGAGGCTGTTGGGCATGAGCTCCTCGATCATCTCTTCGGTAAGCTCAAGGCACAGGTTCTGGCTGACGGCGCTGACAAACAGGTCGGTGGTCTCGAGCCAGAAAATATCCGGGACCTCGTCGGCAGCCCAGCGGGCGGCGAGAAGTTCGGCGGCATTGCTGCGCTCGATGAACCACGGGTTGATCTTGACGTCGAATTTCTCTTCGAGCCAAGCCAGCACGGTGTCGTTCTCAGAGATGGCGTCGGTGTCGTGTCCGCCCAGCCACTCTATTACCATGGGCTCTTCTTCCGCCTGAGCGCCGATCACGGCAAAGCTCATGAGCATCACAAGCGCCAATGCCAGGGACAGAAGCTTTTTCATGACAAAACCTCCTAAATTAAATATTCTCACGCATATCGCGCATAGAATTCGTAAGTTAGCCCTTAAGGGAGCCGATAAGCACGCCCTTGACGAAGTATTTCTGCAAAAACGGATATACGCAGATGATCGGTATGGTGGCGAGCATTATGGAAGCTGCCCTCAATGTGACGGTATCCGTTTCCAGCTGGTCGGCGATCTCGCCGGCGTAGGTCATTTCCTTGGAATCGGTCTGTATTATGCGGCGCATGATTATCTGCAGCACGTACTTGGAAGCATCCGTGATGTACAGCAGGCAGTTGAAGTAAGCGTTCCAGTTGCTCACGATCACCCAGAGGCTTATCGTGGCGATCATGGGTGTGGACAAAGGCAGTATTACTTTTATAAGCACCTGGAACGAATTGGCACCGTCGATAATGGACGCTTCCTCCAGTTCCTGGGGCAGGTTCATAAAGTAGTTGCGCATGATTACCAGGTGGCTGACCGAAACGCACTGGGGAAGTATGACCGCCCAGTAAGTATTCTTCATGCCCAGGGTCTTGGTGACTACCAGATAAGTGGGTATCATACCGCCCTGCAGGAACATCGTCAGAATGATTATGCCCGTAAAAGTCCCCCTCAGCGGCAGCGTTTTTTTGCTCAGGGAATAGGCTCCGAGTATATTCAAAGAAATGGAGACTGCCCAGCCCATGACCACAACGATCAATGTGTTCCTGTAGCCTGTCCACAATGTCTTGGTATGGAACATCTGTATATAAGAGTCGAAAGAGAACACTTTTGGCCAGAATTTGAAGCCGGAGCCTTCCGCCGCGTCGGGGGAGGTCAGGGAAGTGACCAGCACATGCCAGTAAGGGTACAGGAAGGTGATCGAGAGCACGATCATGATAAAAATGATTATGCCCTGGAAAAGCCATTCGCCGCGGCCTTCGTACACGTGGGAGGGACGCGCTTTCTTTTTCGTATATACAGTCTTTGCAACACTCTGGTTCATGCGCCTGCCTCCTTCTACCAAAGTCCGTATTCGCCCACCAGTTTACTGATCTTGTTGGTGGACACAACAAGCGCAAGGGAAATAATGTTCCTGAACAGCTCAAGGGTAGTGGAGAAGCTGTAATCCAGGCTTTTAAGGCCGGTGCGGTAAATATATGTGCCAAGCACGTCGCCCACGTTGTTGATAACGCCGTCGTTCTGGAGATTGAAGACCTGGTCGAAGTTATCGCTGACGAGGCTGCCGGAGGCTAAGATAAGCATGATGATCACCACGGGAAGTATGCCGGGCAGCGTTACATGATAGATGCGCTGGAAACGCCCGCAGCCGTCCACGCGCGCCGCGTCGTAAAGCTCTTCGTTTATGCCGCCCAGCGCGGCAAGATACACTATAGATCCCCAGCCCAGGCCTTTCCAGATGTTAGTCACGACCAGCGTGGGCCTGAACCAGTCCGGATTGCCCAGGAAGAATATGGGACTAAAACCAAGCGCTTTTATGACGGCGTTGATGGGACCGCGGGAGGGTGAGAGCACTTCCATGAATATGCCCGCGAGGATTACCCAGGATACGAAATGGGGCAGATAAGAGATCGTTTGGGTGACACGTTTAAAGACTTTGCCGCGCAGTTCGTTTATCATCAGCGCAAGTATAATGGGCGCCGGGAAGCCGAACACAAAGTTGAGCAAAGCGAGTACGATGGTGTTTTTGAATACCCTGAGGAAATCCAAAGAACTGAAAAGCCTCTGGAAATTGAACAGGCCGACCCACGGGCTGGAAGAGATGCCTTCGAGAATGTGGTAATCCTTGAAAGCCAGGGTCACGCCGTAGAGAGGCAGGTATTTGAATATGATGAACTGGGCAAGCACAGGCAGAATCATTACCAGATGCAGCTTATGCTGCCTGACACGGGTCAGAAAGCTCCGCAGGCGCGGATTTGAAACTGTCCTTGCTTGTACCGACAACTGCTTTCACCTGCCATTTGAGAATACGGACAAAACGGGCCGAACTGATATCATAAAATATCACGCATATCATATAACAAAATCACCGATTAGCCAAGTATCTGATAGTTAAATGTATGTTATTCTTTTAATGGATGTATACGCATTTTTTAACAATGCGTGTATAATGTTTGTCAGGCTAAAGATGGAGGAGTCTGAATGCGTTATCAAAGGTTTGACCCGCAGGCTATGGCCCGGAGGAGTCTGAATTATCTGACACGTATGGTGGATGCTCAGAACGACAATCTCCCGTACTGGCTCATCCTTCCCAATAAAAAACCTGCAGAAGCCGCCCACTGCAGAGTGGATGACGCGGAGCTCGTGGGCTCCTGGTATGAAGGGCTGGAAAGCTCAATGCGCATTCTGGGCACCGATGAAGGCGCCGACGTGCTGGAGAGCTTTAAAAGGTTCCTGCTGTCCGGCTGGGGCGACCATGGGCTCAGGTTCCATAACAAGTACCCATGGACGCATACGATGCATTCGTCTTTCCATGAAATGGGCTATATACTGCCTGCGCTCAACCGCCTGAGCGAAAAGTACCCTGATGACGAAGAGATCGAGGCGCGTATCTCGGGGCTCGTCCGCGGGATGAGGTCGCTGGTGATAGAGCGCAAGGTGCGCACGTTCTGGAACGGGGACATGAACGAGACGGAGCCCATATACGAATTCCCCAATGACGTTTATCTGCAGGACGGCGGGTTTGACCTTACGCGGCACACCGGCAGGGGAGAACAGGCGATCCGGAACTCCATAATGCTGCATTCACTGGTGCGCAGATATGAGCTGAAAAAGGATGAAGTGGCGCTGGATCTCGCCTGCGGCATAGCCAATCACG
>JAFZLE010000265.1 GCA_017551645.1 Clostridia bacterium
CTTTTATGTACTGGTAGCAGGTGCCGGAGCACACGTAGCCCACCCCGGTGTCGCCCATTTCCTCAAAGTTCAGGGGGCTGTTCTCGGAATATTCCCTGAGCTTCAGCAGCCGGTCTTCCACTATGAAATGGCGCTTGTAGGCGAAGCCCGGGTTCATCACGTACTTGGAAGGATCTTTTTTGTATTCCTTAAGGGGCAGTTCGTTGCGTTCATGCAGCTCCACAAGGCTCTGGGAATGGGCCACGCGGGTGCAGGTCCTGAGCAGCACGGGGGTGTCGAACGCCTCGCTGATCTCGTAGGCCAGGCAGGTGAAGTCCCGGCATTCTTTGGAGTCGGAAGGCTCCAGCATGGGCAGTTTGGCGGCCCTTGCGTAATGGCGGCTGTCCTGCTCGTTCTGGCTGGAATGCATGGCCGGGTCGTCCGCCACGCACACCACAAGGCCGCCGTTCACGCCGGTATACGCGGCGGTGAACAGGGGATCCGCGGCCACGTTGAGCCCCACGTGCTTCATGGCGGTGAACGCCCTGGCGCCCGCGAGGGACGCGCCCATGGCGCTTTCCAGCGCCACTTTCTCGTTGGGTGCCCACTCGGCGTACACTTCGCTGAACTCCGCGACCTCCTCGGTGATCTCGGTAGAGGGAGTGCCCGGATAGGAGGACACATACTTAACGCCCGCCTCCCAAAGGCCCCGGGCAATGGCCTTGTTGCCAAGTAACAGCTGCTTCATAAATACCTCTGTCGTGTAAGGAATGGGTCAGTGGGTTATCTGGGTCTTGACCAGGCTCTCGCCGCAGTATATCTGCCTCAAGCGGGGCTTTTCGATCTTGCCGGTGGCGTTTCTGGGCACGGGCGCGAATATGATCTTGCGGGGGCGCTTGTAGCGGGGCAGTTCCATGCAGAAGGCGTTGACTTCGTCTTCCGTCAGGGTGTCGCCCTCCTTGACCTCGATTATCGCGGCGGCGATCTCGCCCAGGCGGGCGTCGGGCAGGCCTATGACCGCCACGTCCTTTATGGCGGGATGCGCCCGCAGGAAGTCTTCTATCTGTACGGGATACAGGTTCTCGCCGCCGGTGATGATGACGTCTTTCTTCCTGTCCACCAGGTAGTAGAAGCCGTCCTCGTCCTGCATGGCCATGTCGCCTGTGAACAGCCAACCGTCTTCAAGCACTTCTTTTGTGGCATCTTCGTCGTGATAGTAGCAGGTCATGACGCCGGGGCCCTTGACCGCCAGCTCGCCCACCTCGCCGCGCTTGACTTCGTTGCGGTCCTCGTCCACGATCTTGACTTCCCAGCCGTAGCCGGGCACGCCGATAGCGCCCACCTTGTGGATGTTTTCCACGCCCAGATGCACGCAGCCGGGGCCGATGCTCTCGGACAGGCCGTAGTTGGTGTCGTACTGGTGGTTGGGGAACACGCTCTTCCAGCGCCTTATGAGGGACGGCGGCACGGGCTGCGCGCCTATGTGCATCAGCCGCCAGTGGCTCAGGTCGTAATCCTTAAGGTCTACCTTGCCGGACTCTATGGCGTCCAGTATGTCCTGCGCCCAGGGCACCAGCAGCCACACTATGGAGCACTTTTCCTGGGAAGCGGCTGAAAGTATGTTCTTGGGCTTTGCGCCGGTAAGCAGCACCGCTTTGCCGCCGGAGATCAGCGAGCCGAACCAGTGCATTTTGGCGCCGGTGTGGTACAGCGGCGGTATGCACAAAAATACGTCGTCTTTCGTCTGGCCGTGGTGCGCCTGCTCAACCTTGGCGGAATGGGACAGGCTCCGGTGTTTGTGGAGTATCGCCTTGGGGAAGCCTGTGGTGCCGCTGGAAAAGTATATGGCGGCGTAGTCGTCGTCGGTAATGGGGATGATGGGGTCCAGGCTGGACTCGTTGGACACCAGATTGCTGTAGCTTTCTGCGAACACGGGGCAGCCGTCGCCCACGTAGAACAGCAGCTTGACGCGGGGGATGCGGTCCGCGATCTCCTCTATGCGGCCTATGAACTCATAACCGAAAAACAGCGCGTCCGCGTCGCTGAGCTCCAGGCAGTAGCGGATCTCCTCGGCGGTGTAACGGAAATTCAGCGGCACCGCCAGCGCGCCGGTCTTGAGCACGCCGAAGTATATGGGCAGCCACTCGATGCCGTTCATCATGAGTATGGCTACCTTGTCGCCCTTGCCGATGCCACGGGACAAAAGCAGGTTGGCGCAGCGGTTGGCCTTTTCATTGAACACGCTCCAGGTGATCTCCCGCCTGAACGCGCGGCCCAGGGGACGCTCTATGAGCTCGTATTCCTTCCAGGTGGTGCGGTGCAGCTCGGTGACTTCGGGATTCAGTTCCACCAGAGCGGTGTCGTTGGGGTAGAGGGAAGCGTTTCGTCTGAGCAGATCGGTAATGGGCATTTGTGTGTTCCTTTCATGCAGTATATTATGTGATTTGAAATTCAAAACCCCCTCGCCTAAGCGAGAGGGCGTATTATCGCGGTACCACCTCTGTTCGCCCCGGACGGCCGGAGCCTTGAAAGCTGTAACGGGCTGACCCGGAGAGACCTACTCGCTTGTGCTTTCAGCCTGCCGCTATGGGAATGTATTCGCTTTCCGTAAGCCAAGGGCCTTTCACCTGCCGGCCCCTCTCTGGGTGTGCCTGGCGGAAGCTACTTGTTTCCCGTCTGCGCGTTTATGGAGATTTTAGCACTTTGCTTTGCTAAAGTCAAGCGGTGTATGTTAATTATTTTATAAGTAAGGATTGACAGGCACGACAGAGGCATTGTACAATTGCTGTGACTACACTGGAGGGTCATGCTCTATGAAAAAGATTTTCGTGTTTCTGCTCACGCTGCTGCTGACACTGTGTTTGCTGAGCGGCACGGCGGAGGATGAGGAACTTCGGCAGGCTTATGAGCAGGACGTGGTACGGGTGATGAGGGCGATGTCGTATTACGCCACGAACGAGTACTACAAGCAGACCATCACCAAGTATATAATAACGGACTCTCCCGCCTGGAATACATTGGACAGGTACGACTACGGCTGGTGCAGGAACATCCGCAAGAACGACCTGAACGAAGTCAAGACCGAGAACTATGTGAAAACTGCGGAAGACACCATAGAGTGTGATTTTTACTGCTATAATGACATTGAGTACGAGGCGTGGAACTATAAGGCGCGGTACGAGATGCGCTACCACGTTACGCTGAAGTATTACAGTTACCAGGGGAAAGAAGACTTGTTCCTGTACGATTTTTATAACCTGCCCAGCGAAGCGGAAGCGCTTAAAGCGGAAGGATTCAACAGCAAGATAGACGAAGGCATGCACCTTTCCTCGATCAGCGGGCGGACATACCGGGGCTATGTGCTTGTGGTCGACGACCCCTCCAGGGTGAAAGCAGGGGCGATCAAATGGTTCAACAACAGCGGCGGCTGGAAGCTGGATAAGTTCTACGAGGAATTCCACGGCGCGGCTACGATAAACGGCGGTGCGTTTATGGACGGGTCATCCCACAAGGGCGGCATTCCAGAAGGCTATGTAATGACAGACGGCGTACTTCGCCGCAAAAACGAGTACAGAAACGTGAACGCGTACGTGGTGATGGGCTTTGACTATGATAATAAGCTGCACGTGGGGAGGTTCAAGGACGACGAGCTCGAGGCGCTGCATCTGAGGGACGCGCTGGCGTTCCAGACGGCGCTGATCATAAACGGCGAAAGGCAGGAGATCATCCAGAACCACATAAGCCATCCCTACTCCGCGCGGACCGGCATAGGCCAGGACGCGGACGGAAAGGTGTATTTCCTGATAGTAGAAGGCAGGGACGCCGGCAGCCTGGGGTGCAGCGTGGACGATATGGTGGATATATACGCAGAGCTTGGCTGTGTGGATGCGGGCACGCTGGACGGAGGCTATTCCACGACGCTGCTGCTGGGGAGCGAAGGGGTCTACACCTCGTACCATTACGGTATCTCACGTGCCATGCCTACCGTATTCTATGTAAAACAGCTTGGCGACCAATAACGCGGCGAGGAGGAACTATCCCCTGTGAAAACATGTATTTCCTGGCTTCTGGCTCTGATCCTGCTTGCGGGCGCCTGCATGGGCTTCTCGGAGGAGACCGCCCCTCAGGAGAACCTTAAGGCATTATACGAGGAGCAGGTCCTGTCCGCAATGCGCATATTCACCTATTACGCCACCAACGAGCGCAACCGTGACTGGGCGGTAAAGGTGGTGCTGAAGGGTTCGCCTGCCTGGACAGTGGTGGAAAACTACGATTACGGCTGGTGGAACCAGATAAAGAAACACGAACTGCTTGACGTCGTTACGGACGATTATACCATGACGGAGGACGGCGCGCTCGAATGCGACTACCGCTGCCTTGACCGGGTGACGCTCAGCTTCGACAACATGAAAGTGGAGTTCGACGTAGGCTATCACCTGCGCTTTGAGAACACGGGCACCGCCGAAGCTCCCGTCTGGATGATCATGGATTACTTCTGCCTGCCCTCTGAAGACGACCGCATCGCGGCGGAAACTATAAACCCCACGCTGGAAGGCATGGAGCTGTTCACTGTCACAGGCAAGACCTACAAGGGGTTCGCGCTCAAGGTCGCCGACCCGTCACGGGTAAAGGCGGGGGCAATAAAGTATTTCAGTGATTCCGGCTACGGCTGGAGAGTAAACGAATTCGCTGAAAAGCTGGGCGCGCAGGCAGTGATCAACGGGGGCTCGTTCGTCGACGGTACGAACAAGAAAAACGGCTCCGTGCCACTGGGCTGCGTGATCACCGACGGCGAACAGAGGCGCAAAAACACGCCCCACAACTCCGAATGTTGCGTGGTCACGGGCTTTGACACCGACAACATGATGCACGTGGGCATCTATTCGGAGGCGGAGCTGCAGGCGCTGGACCTGCGCGACGCGCTGGCTTTCCAGTCCGGGCTGGTATCCGAGGGCGAACGCTGGCCGTTGCCCGACATGAAGAGCAGGTACCGTTATTCCGCCCGCACGGC
>JAFZLE010000266.1 GCA_017551645.1 Clostridia bacterium
GAAGACTCGCCCTGCGGCTGGCTGAACGAGGACTACCTTGCCATCAACACGGCCTGGTCCGTTACGGAAAAGAGCACGGCGGTGTACGCCTGGAACGACACCTCCGCCCCCAAAGTCGCGCTGCTGGGCAAGGGCGAAAAGCTCCCCATCTTAAAGGCGGAGGGGGACTGGTACATCGTGAGCCTCAGGGGGGCCACGGGCTGGATACTAAACGAATCGCCGCTCATGGCGCTGTTTAACGGAAGCAATGAACTGGTAAAGGCGGAGCTCGTCACCGCCGGCGGGGAATACGTAAGCGATAAGACCGAGGAGCTGTACTGGATAAAGCAGGCGTTCGCCGCCGCCAAGCCCGCCGAAAACGCCGACTGCCCCTTTAACGCGAAGCTGACCCTCACTTTCAGCGACGGCTCAACTGTCACCGTCTGGCCCGCCACGGACGACTGCCGTATCTTCCGCGCGCCGGACGGCGCCTGCTACGAATACGGCACCGACACGGACATACAGGCGGAAGAGCAGGCGTGGCAGCATATAAAGGTGAGCGACTCCTTCTGGAGCATCTTCGGCACCGCCAAAGCCGACCTGTACCAATAAGCCCGGGGGAAAGGGCTGTTATATTCAATGCGCCGCGGCAGACGCGGCGCTTTCGTTTTGCCCGGCGGACTAAAGTGTACAGCGCATCCCCGCCCGGCAGGATAAATCAGGGCCGGCTCCCCATTTACGGAACCGGCCCCGTGACGGTTTGTATCCCGCGGTCACGCGGCGTTTTTGAGTTTCAGCTTACTTGCGGTCGCCCGGCTTTTTGTCGTACACGTCCTCGGCGATCTCGAAGGTCTGGCCGCAGTCCGGGCAGTAGTATTCGTTTATGTGCTCCGTCCACCAGCCTATAAAGCCAAGCAGCGGGCGTTCCCACATCTTTCCGGTAAAGTACATGTTCTTGTGGTGGGAACTGCAGTTTATAGCCGTATTGTACATATAGGACCCCGCGGTGTAGGCGGTGCCGGCGCACACGGTCTCAAGTTCGGTCAGGGTAAGGCTTCTCGCGTCAGTCATCGTTTATATCTCATGGCCCGTTCGGGCTTCTTTCTGTTTTATTCCGGGCTTCTCGCCGCCCGTCACCTGTATATACGAAGTTCGGGGCGGGTGTGGCAGCCCTTCGCGCGAGACCGAGTGTTAAGAATATGGCGCGCCCCGCCGCGGGGAAGCCTGGCTTTATTCGGTTTTACCGCGTGACAATCCATTGTTTTTGTGATACAATCTTAACATAACCCGTGAACTGTCAAACACCGCGAACGAACAGGAGGTAACGATATGCTATTCAAGCGAGCTGTCGCGCTGCTGCTTTCCCTGCTCCTGCTGCTTACACTGCTGCCGGAGCTCGCGCCGTCGGCGCAGGCGACGCCGTCTGTGGAGGGCTGCACCAATTCCAACGACGGGAAACATCACTGGTATCCCAGACCCCGTGACCCCTGGTGCGACTATTCAGGCGGATATGTTTACACGTGTTCCTTATGCAATAAAATGGTCTTTGAGGAGACCACGCCCGCGCTGGGACACGACTGGCCTGCCTGGACGGTGACCAAAGCCGCCACCTGCACCGAGAGCGGCTCGCGCACGCGCACATGCCGCCGCTGCCAGAAGGTGGAGACGCAGGATATAAGCGCGCTGGGCCACAGCTTCTCCGGCAAAACGTACAAAAGCCAGGCGGACTGCGAGCATTACGGCATTTACTACTGGACGTGCACCCGCTGCGGCTATAAGTCCGAGGGCAACGACAAGCCCCTGGGCCACGACTGGGACGAGGGCGTGGTGACCAAGGCGCCCACCGCCACCGAGGACGGCATAAGGACCTACACCTGCAAGCGCGACCCCTCCCATACCAAGACGGAGGTCATACCCAAGGGCACGGCGGTCGCCGCGCTGTACGCCAAGGTCGACTCCATAAGCCCAAACAAAGAGGCTTACGGAAAGGACGAGACGGTGAAGGTGATCGTGTCCGTGAAAAACACCGGCAGCGTCCCCATAACCCCGGAGTTCCATACCCGGAACTATTATTATAACGGCAAAGACAACAGCGGCTATGTCCCCAACTTCGATATGCTCCAGCCCGGTGAGTCAACGATCTATTCCGGCATCTTCGGCGCGTCCGCGATAGGGGACTATGTGCAGCCCGGCACCGGCACGGCGGAACTCTTGGGCGTCGCCACCTCGGAATTCTGGTTTGCCGGCTACGCGTCCGCCGACCACAAACAAGACAGTAAAGACGAGGCGCTGTGTGAATCCAACCACGTGGATCTGGGCCTTAAGGTGCTCGGTTCCGGGGACGACGGCCCGCACCCGGGACTCAGCTTTACCGCTTCCTGGGCGGACGACGCGGGCGTGGGCAAGCGCTACGAGGGCGCGGAAGTGGAGTATACCTATACTTTCACAAATACCGGCGACTGTGATGTAAGAATGGAGTTTGTTGCTTCAGAAACGGTCCAAAGCTTGACCGTCTCGACCGGCAGTACGCTGTCTGTACCATGCGAAGTAGAACTGAAACCCAAAGATTCAGTCACCATGGTCATAAAAAGAGCGGTAAACCAGACCTGGGTCGATGACGGATTAGTCTATATCAAAGGCTACAGAGGCGGATACTATAAAGACGCTGACGGAAATGAACAGATAGTCAAGTCAAACATTGCCGAAGTCTCCATCCCCCTGACCTATCCGGACGGGGACAACGGCCCGCACCCGGGACTCACGCTGACCGCGTCCTGGGCGGACGACGCGGGCGTGGGCAAGCGCTACGAGGGCGCGGAGGTGGAATACATACTCACCAAAACCAATACCGGTGATTGCCCACTTACGTGTTATACCGAATATGGTGACATAATCAGCATAATCGGCCCATCCGGCCCTATTGCGGAAGGTTATTATGACGTGCAGCCCAAGGAATCGATCATAATGACAGTAAGAGATGTTGTAACAGAATCGCATGTTGAATCCGGCATATTTAACACGGGATGGAAATGCGGTGCTCATTATATTGATGCTGACGGACAAAACAAGTTCATAGGATCAAACAAAGCCGCAGTCTCCATCCCCCTGACCTATTCGGAAGGGGAGGAGCCCGAGGAGGCGAAGCCGGCGCTGGAGATAAAGTGGGATTATGACGAGATCTGGCCTAACGGCGATTGGAATATTTGGACTAAAACTACCGAACCCGGTGTTATAGCCCCGGAAGACGGTGTACTCGCAGACTACACCACCATCAACAAAGGAAACGTACCATTATACGTGGTCACATATGCCACGTTCGGAGACGGATTAACAGAATTGTCTGTTCGTTGTTTGCATAAACCGGGCGAATCTGAATCGCTTGACGCCTATGGCTCGAACCCGGCAACTGAACATCTGACCCCCGGCACGCAGACCGAGGACCTGCTCGGCACTGTGACCGTCAGCTTCTACGCCGTCGGCTACGACCCGGATCAATATGTACATATTGAAAAAACCGGCCCTGAGCTCTGCCACAGCGAGACCATCACCCGCACGTGGAAGGTGGGCAAAAAGACCAAGTGGGAGATACCCGAGGAGAGCCAGCTCACCGCGTCGCTGCAGGTCGCGCCCGGCTATGAGCACAGCGACCCCGCGGGCTACCAGCTGATGGAAGACTACGCCACGGTGCTCTACGTAAAGAACACGGGCGGCGTGGACCTGGACGACTTTACGGTAAATGATCCCTGGGACGGCTCCGTGATAAGCGGCGGGCCCATCAAGGTGGACGAGGTAAAGAGCTTCCCGCGCGCTTCCGGCACGGTGACGGAAAAGAACGTGGGCGACGGCTCCATAGTCTTCCCGATGATCACCGTCACCTGGACCGACCCGGACAGCGAGGAAAACAGGCCCACGTACGCCGGGCCGCTCACGCTGCCCGTCACCAGCAAGACCGGCCTGCTGGTAAAAAAGAGCGTGGCCAACAAGCCCGCCGAGGGCGACTACTTTAAAGAGGACGAGGTCATAAAGTGGGGGCTCACCGTGACCAACAACAGCAAGGAGCCCATAAAGGACGTGACCGTGACCGACAAGGGCGTGACGGTGGGCTCCTACAGCGAGATCGCGCCCGGCGAGACCAAGACCTGCGCGGTGCCGGACTACACGGTGACCGCGTACGACGCGGACGTGGTGGGCTACGTGCTGAACTCCGCCGCGGCTACCGGCACGGACATAAAGGGCGTCACCCGCACCTATCCCAGCAATACCGCCAAGGCCTGGACCAGCAAGCCGGAGACGGATATACCGACCTTTGACCCGGAAGACCACTTTACGCCGGACGAACTGCCCCAGGGCGAAGACTGCTGCCGCCTGGAGCCCGATGCGATCAGCGAAAACGAAGCCGTCTATACGCTGTACACCTGCGTCCGGCATCTTGAGGCCGCCGAAAGCGCCGAGATGCTGGCCTCCGCGGGCGACTGGGAGGCAGCCGCCGCCCTGTGGCGCGAAGAGATAGACGAACTCTACGAAGCGCTCAAAGCCGCCGCCGACGAGACGGGCGAAGCGATACTTGACGCGGACAGGCAAGCGTTCTATGCCTACGCGGACGCCATGCAGGCGCTGTTCGGCGGGGAAGAGGCAGCCGAGCTTCTGCGCCTGCGCTGTGCCAAACTGTGCTGCATGCTCAACACCGCGCCGGAAGAGCTCCCCTGGAGCCTGACGGGCGACTGGGCGGAATACGACGCGTTTGAGGCGTATCAAGCGAGCTCCCGCGAGATAGGGTATTTAAGCGGCAGCGAAAGCAAGGTCACCGAGCGTTACGCGGGCGAGGCCGCCCGGGCGCTGGCAGAGACCAGGAAGCTGCTGGACGCGTCCTCGTCCTACGTAAGGGACGACGTGTTCGCACAGGGCCTCAATTACTGGATAAGCGCGCTGGACGATAAGGTGAACCCCGCCTACAAGGCCGC
>JAFZLE010000267.1 GCA_017551645.1 Clostridia bacterium
ATTAAGTCCGTCTTCAGAGGCCTTGGTCACCTGCAGATCTCCGCGTTTCAGTTCGTTAGTGAATTCAAGCTCTGTAACATGCGCCCATTCGATAGCCGCAGTCTGGTTCTCCGGAACGATATACCAGGCTTTGGTATACTGCCCGGCCTCAAAGATCCCGCTTTCCACAGCGCTCTGGGGTATGGTGAACCTGTATGTGTAAGTGACATATTCGCCCGTCTCCAGTTCGATGTGCTCCTCGAATCCCACAGGGCCGTTCGGACCGGTGCAGCTGACGATGCCAGGAGCGTTGTAAAACCACTCAAGATCGCAGTTGCCGGCGTTCGTGGCGGTATAGACCACGTCCAGTTCCGCGCCCTCGTAGCGCTTGCCCACGCCCGCGTCGTCAGCCCAGGAAGCGCTGAGGACCAACTCCGGCTTAATCTCGTCAGGATAAGTCAGGGGGAAGATTATCTCCACGAACTGGGTCACGTCGTCCTTTTCCTGGCCGTTTTCGTCGGTATATGCAGCCCGGAGAGTCTTGCCGTTGTAGAATATCCCGTTTTTCACGTGCGGGTCCTGCATTACCTTTTCCAGCACTCCGTACTCGAAGGACTGCCCGGGATCGATGGTCACCTTGCTTCCGGGGACCTGCGTGCCGGAGGGTCCGTTTACATACAGTACATTGCCGAAGTCCGTGTTGAACGTGAGCGGACAATCGCCCGTGTTTTCCGCGCTCAAAACGTATTGGACAAGCGCTCCGTCAAAGCGCTTGTCTTCTCCAGCGTCTTCTGCCCAGGAGCCGCTCGCGGAAAAAGAGGGATGAACGCCGCTTATTACCGTTCCCGCCGGTATGACTTCCGTCTTCGTGTGGGATGGGTCGCGCTGGCAGGTGTAGGTCATCTCGCCGTCTTCCGTGGCGGTAGGCGCCTTGGTCACCTTGCCTTCGTCCCAGTCGTGGCCCAGGGGCTTGTCGTTGCCGTTTTCGGAATGGGCACCGCAGCGTTCACATACCCAGTAAAACACGCCGTAGTGTTCGCAGTCCGCGTAGCTCACGTATACCTTTTTGGAGAACTTGTGGCCCAGCGCCGGCAGCGGTTCAGTCTTTCTCGCCCCGCAGGAACAAGTGTACACCGCGTATCCATCCTTTGTGCAAGTAGGGTTTACACGGCTTACCTCCTTCCAGGAGTGGGTGTGGGGGCTGTCCGCCAGCGCAGAGGGCAGCAGGCTCAGTAGCATAAGCAGTGAAAGCATGAGCGCTATGGTTCGTTTGATCGTCATTTCGCGTTTCCTCCAGCTTATTGTGTCCTTGTGAAGCTTAAACGTTTTGGTTTTATTTCATGCCGCCGATCAGCAGCGCGGCTTCCTTGTACAGGTCCATGATGTGTTCATCAACTACAGACGGATATTTTGAGTAGAGCAGTGTATACAGTGCTTCGTCCGCGTCGCGCAGAACGTTCAGGTACATGCTCCACGCCGCGATAAGCGCCTTTGCGCTCTTATCCGCGTTTTTGAAGGCCGCGTTCACTGTCTCGTTCAGAGCAGTCTCCCAGTTGTCCAGGCCCTGCGCGGGCACTTCACCCTTTGCATCGGCGGACTGGTCCGGCATGGTTTTCGCAGCCGCCAGCGCTTCGGCTGCAAGCCCGGAGTAACGCTCAGTGACTTTGCAGTCGCTGCCGTCGAGGGTGCCGATCTCACGGCTGCTGACGTCGAAGGTTTCGGACGTATCCAATGCCGCGTACTTGCCCGTGAGGCTCGAGGGCTTTTGTGCCGGCGCGGTATTTAGCACGCAGCACATTTCGGCACAGCGCAGGCGCAGCAGTTCCGCCGCTTCTTCGTCCCCGAACAGCGCAGCCGCTGCGTCCGCGTAATCGAAGAACGCGTCTTTATCTTCCTCCAGCACCGCGGCGTCCACGCCCAGCATTTCAGCCATATCAGCATACAGCTTATCGACCTCCGCCTTCCAGAGTTCCGCGGCGCCCGCCCAGTCTCCCGCGAGGGACAGTTTTTCCGCGGCTTCGGCGGTCTCAAGGTGAGAGGAACAGGTGTGGAGCGTATAGACGGCTTCGGTCTCGCCCAGGCTGTCCAGGGTAAGACGGCAGAGATCGGCGCCGGGGGATCCCTTTTTAGTATAGCCTTCCCTCGGGACCATAAGTTTCACCGTGCATACGTTGCTCTCGCACAGCGCCTCATCGGGGTCCAGCTCAGACTGGTATTTTTCGATGGGATATCCCCTGTAAAAGATGGAGATGGAATAATAACCGACGAATTCCTCGGAGTCCGGCGTTTCAAACATGCTGTCCCACGTGGGATTCTCCCAGCCGTCATACCCTACCCGATAAGCGCCGGTATCCGTTTTCTTTTCTCCCGGCGCCAGTAAGTGTGAGCAATATCCCTGTTTTACCGTGCCCGGGTCGTTCAGCCAGTAATATCCCTGTGCGAACAAAGGTATGTTCCCGGTGTTTGTCACGGTCTCGACGGTATCTATGAAAACGCTCACCTCGCCCGCCGACATGCCTTCCATGTGGTGCAGAGTGCCGATCTCCACGGAAAGCCTGAGCGAGGGGCGCGGATCGTTCAGGCTGGGATAGTAGCCGTTGGTGATAACGGTATCAGGAGCGCCGGCATCAGTGCCTGTATATTTGTACAGTTCCGGCAGGTCTTCGATATGCTCTTCCCATCTGTATTCGATATCATATCCGAAACTGTCTTTCGCGGGCAGGCCGTTTACCGTATATGTCCAGCCGTTGGCGGCCGTAACGGTGGCGACCTTCGAGTTGTCCCCGTTCGGATCGATGAAATCCACCCTGACC
>JAFZLE010000268.1 GCA_017551645.1 Clostridia bacterium
AATGCCAAATCTCAATTCCAGCCGCTTGCTTATCGTTTTGCACAGATGCCTTTCCACTCCCAGCAGGTCAAACGCCAGCCAGACAAGCTTATCATTTCCACTTTCAAGCGCCAGCGCCCGGACCGCGATACGGTCGAGCACTCCCGTCGATACCTGCTTTCGGGCGTCAAAGCCCGCCAAAAGCGTGCCATATGACGGAGTTATGTCGGCAGATCCAAAGCCCGCTTTCACTTTTCGCCCTCCGTAAGCAGTCTTCGCGACGCCTGTTCGAGCCCGCGGGCTTTGAGCGCAAGCGCGGCGGAGACCACAGCAGTTGAATGGGTGGGATATATGATCCTGTCGACCCTTTGCCGCTTTTCAATGCGTTTTTCAAGGCATTCCGCTACCGGCGAGCCGGGTCTCAGCAGGCCGCCCCACAGCACGAGCGGGAGCGCGTCCGACTCATTGTCCCTTGAAAGCGCCGCCGCAATAGACCGTTCAAGCCGTTGCGCAGCCTTATCCGCGAGCGCTATGGCGGTCTTATTTCCCGCCTCTGCCAGCTCGCATACGGGTTTTGCAACAGAGGCGACCAGGCTCCTGTCCTGATTCCGCCTGAGGATACCTATCAGTTCTACGGCTTTCCCAGCGTTCATCGAACTGAGTATACGGCCGCAGAACGCGTCGTCCCGTGTCTCTCTGCCGTCAAATTTCCTTAGAGTGGTCTTAAGCGCCTCAAGACCCAGCCAGTAGCCGCTGCCTTCGTCTCCCAGCATGGGCCCCCAGCCGTCCACTCTTATATAGTCGTCTTTGCGGAACAGATATGTGATCGCGCCCGTGCCGCTCACCTGGACGATCGCGGGATCGTCGCCGCACGCGCCGTACCAGATCGGGTATATGTCCCCTTCCAGCACAAGCTCCTCACAGTCTATGAATCCGCGGAAATATGGTTCGTGCTCCTTACCGCAGTAGGTCTTTATCGCTGCGGAAGACACGTAGGCGCATTCCAGCTTCTGCGGGACAAGCCACGCGTCCTCAAAAGCGGCGTTCAGCGCGTCGGTCGTGGATTTTGCGGCAGTCTCACGCCCTCCGAACAGGAAGTTTGACTCCCCGCCTATACCGCGCCCCAGCCTTTCGCCCATTTCGTTTACCAGCACGCACTCGGTTTTTGTGCCTCCGCCGTCAATACCCGCGAACAGCCTCATATGCATACGTCCTCAAATGTGCCTTCGCAGGGATTCCCCATGCAGAAGCGGATCCTGCCCGTGGTAAGCTCGGTGAGGAAGGCGTATATCGTTCCGCCCGCCCTCGGAAGCTCCTCCCGGGGTGTATCAGGATGGGGATGCGCGCATACGGACGTGGGAAAGCCTTTATGGTCGCGCATGAAAGCTTCTGCCTGCTCAAGTCCCAGCTCATGGCCCTGGCTGAGCAGCTGCCTGA
Organism: Clostridia bacterium; assembly: GCA_017551645.1. Classification (GTDB taxonomy): domain Bacteria; phylum Bacillota; class Clostridia; order Christensenellales; family Aristaeellaceae; genus RUG14130. Next base: position 1,417 of record JAFZLE010000268.1, read on the forward strand.
TCCTCTGATAACGCATATACGTGCTGCCAAGCGCCGCGTTCGCATGGGTGGGTGCGTGCTTGAGCCCCACAAAATGGTTTGTGTGCGCTATGAATCCATCCTCCGGGAGCAATACGTCCGCGCCTTCCGGGTCAAGTTCCAGGCACAGTGACAGCCCGTCCCGGGACGTCAGCGTCAGGCACGCCGCCACAGGTATCTGGCCCGAGACCGCCCCCACGTATGCGTCAGAAAGGTATTTCTGTTCCAAAGCCAGACGCATCCTGGCGCTTAAAGGCAGGCCTACGGCGGTCTTCGATGTAGACAGCGCGTTCAGCGTAAGACATATACCGTCTTTGTTTACGCCTTTTCCTCCAAGCATACCCGCTTCAAGGAAGATAAGCATATCGGACTTGCCTTTGTCCTGGGTGTACCTGACAATGGCGGAAGCGTCTTTCTGCCTGAGAGTAAAGTCCCAGCTCTGTCCCGCAATGACCTGACCGTTCACGGTCCTGGGCGGCAGCACGGCTAAGGCGGTACACTCGTCCGCTTCGGCCTTAAAGCGCTTCACGAGCCCTGTGTACAGTATCTCGCTCCTCAGGTTTATGGCAAGGATATCCTCAAATGTCAGCCCCGCCCCATCGGCTATACCCTTCATTTCATCTATGAAACGACGATTTTCCCCTTCGAAAGCGGGTAAAAAAAGCTGGGAAAGACGCTTCGCGTCGTCCCATGTAAGCTTCTTTTGGCGCAGATACCGCTCTTTGTATGTTTCCAGGCTCGTGAGCACTTGGGCTTTCAACAGCCTGCCGTGCTGCAAGCCCATCTCATATGGCGAGCCGCTCAATCTTATATCAGGTATACTCATTTTCTCAGCAAATGCAGTGCGAATCCGCACACCTCCTGTTTGAGATACGCCGCTTTGACTTCGCCTTTATCGTCCAACAGCGGTGTGTCGATCTCGTAGCCGCGGTCGCTAAGCTGCCTGATGGCCCTGAGTATGTTGTTCACGCCGACAGCGATATGGCCGTATTTGCCGGGCTTTTTCTGCTTGCAGACTTCGAACTCACTTCCCACCATTATGGCGTCGGCGCTTTCTTTTACGGGCAGTCCCATGAGCTGCGAAAGGAACCTGGCGCCCTGTACGGCCTCCTCCTCGCCCAGGGTATTGATGCCCACGTGCAGCAGCTCCATGCCCAGCACCTTTTCAACTGATTGTTTCGCCGCTAACGCGATGCCGGCCCAGTCCTTGCGCTTTATCAGGTCCGAAGGCGCCATGAACGAGCCTCCTATCGCCGCCACCTGTTTAAGCGACAGGTAGGAAAGCATATTCGCTTCGTTCACTCCTCCGGTGGGAACGAACCTGAGCTTCCCGTAGGGGCCGCTCAGGGCCTTTATGTAAGCCACGCCCCCAAGCACTTCCGCAGGGAACAGTTTTACGCAGTTTATGCCCATTTCCAGCGCCGCCTCGATATCTCCGGGAGTCGCCACGCCCGGCACCATGGGGATGCCGTGTTCCGACGCGTAACCCACCACTTTGGGATTAAATCCCGGTGATACTATATACTTCGCGCCCGCGTCCACCGCCTTTTTAAGCTGGTCTACGCTCAGCACCGTGCCCGCGCCTATCAGGGCGTCAGGGAACGCTTTAGTCGCCAGCTCTATGCTTTTGGCGGCAGCCTCGGTCCTGAAGGTGATCTCGGCCACAGGCAGCCCGCCGTCTTTAAGCGCGCCTACCAGCGGCACCGCGTCCGCGGCATCTTCTATCTTGATCACGGGAAGCAGCCCGTACAGTGAAATATCATCTATAATGCTCATTTTTCTTCCTCCTCAGGCGCCTTGGGCAGCGTCACCAGAAATTCGGTACCTTCGCCGTATTTGGAATTTACTTCGATATAACCGTTCATCGTGTTGACTATATGCTTGCATATGGCAAGGCCAAGGCCCGTTCCGCCCATTTCGCGTGAACGCCCCTTGTCGACCCTGTAGAACCGCTCGAACAGGCGGCTCAGGTGTTCTTCTTTTATGCCTATACCGGTATCGGCGATGATCAGGTGGTAGCTGTCTGTATCCTCTATTACCGTTATGTCCACCTTGCCGCCGGTCTTGTTGTACTTTATGCCGTTCTCGACGATATTGAGTATCAGCTGCTGCACCCGGTCACGGTTCCCCATCACCCATACGGGAGTATCGGGATTGTGCACCGTCACAGTGACTTCCTTGCTTTCCGCCTGGGGCTTGAGCAGCGTAAGCGCCACATATTTTATTACGTCCATCAGGTTCAGGCGCTTTATCTCCACGCTGTCGTTGCCGCTCTCCAGCTTTGTTATGGAGAGGATGTCGTTTATAAGGCGGTTGAGCCTGTCGGCTTCCAGTTCCATAATACCCAGGAAGCGCCTCGCGGTCTCCGGGTTGTCTATGGCGCCTGCCTGCAGCGTTTCAATGAAGCCCTTGATGGACGTAAGAGGCGTTTTCATCTCGTGGGACACGTTCGCGGCGAAATCGGTGCGCACCTGCTCAAGGTTGCGGATCTCGGTAATGTCTTCCACGACCACCAGCGCGCCCGTGCACTTGCCTTCCGAGAACATGCTCGAGGTATACATGCGCAGCGGCCGTGTGCCTCCGTTCGCGCGAAGGCTTTCGGTATCTCCTGTATACACCTGGCGCGAACTCTCACTTATGGCACGGCCTATAAGCTCCTCCAGGTCTTCGTTGTCGAACACGTCCTTGAGCGGCCTGCCCTCGGCGTTTTTGACGTCTTTCCCGAACAGTTTCCCCGCGTTGGAGTTGGCGAACGTTACATTCAGGTCCGTGTCGACGGTGATCAACCCGTTGTGCATCTGGTTGAGCATCTGCCCAAGCACGCGATTGCGGCGCACCTGGCGGAAGACCCTGTCCTGAACCCGGGCAAGCGTAGCGTTGTATTTGGTGGCGAGTTTTGTGGAAAAGCCCTCAACATTGGTGATCCTGCTGGAGAAGCGGCCTTCGGTAAAGTCCTCCAGCACACTCATAAGCTCCGCCATAAGCTTGTCTGAACGTCCGACGTAGCGCATTACGATATAATACTGCACGGCCACGGCCAGCAGTATGAAGGGCACCGTCTTTATGAGTCCCTTGCCCATGACCGCGGAAAAGCTTACGGCGCGCTTGCCTAAGGCGATCACCGTGCCGTCTTCAAGGGTTTTTGTGGCTACGAGATAACC
>JAFZLE010000035.1 GCA_017551645.1 Clostridia bacterium
GACGAGGTGACCGGCATACTGCTGAAGACCGTGCCTTCCATGGACGAGATCAGCACCGCCGCGCTCATAAACGAGCTGGCTCAGGCAGGCAAGTGGGAGCTGTGCGCGGAACTGGTCGACTTTGCCGATACCTCCGCCGCGGACAGTCTGTTGCGCCTGGCGATGGGCAAGCCCGAAGCGAGGAGCACCGCGCTGCTCTACTCCTCCAAAGCCAGCAAGGAAGCGCTGGCGGCGTTTTTGCAGGGAGAGATCGACACACAGAACTAAAGCGCGAAGCCGGGGCGTTTCACCGGCTTTTTTCATTATATAAAAGCGCGGGCTGCCGGTTCACGGCAGCCCTTTTTTCATAAAGTCGACAAATCCCGCCAGATGTGCTACAATATACACTGCCTGACAGTCGGAGGTTTTTGATATGATAAAAAGACTTTGGTCTGTTTTGATCGTGCTCGCGCTGCTGCTGAGCGCCGCGGCGCTGGGAGAAGATGCCGCGCCCAAAGAGGGCCGCTGGTACGAGATCTTCGTCTACTCTTTCTCGGACAGCAACGGGGACGGCATAGGCGACCTGAACGGCGTCAGAAACAAGCTGGACTATCTGGAATATCTGGGCATAGACGGCATCTGGCTGATGCCCGTCAACCCTTCCCCCAGTTACCATAAGTACGACGTCACGGATTACAAGGACATCGACCCCCAGTACGGCACTCTGGACGACATGCGCGCGCTGGTAAGCGAGTGCCACGAAAAGGGCATCCGCGTGATAACCGACCTGGTGCTCAACCACACCTCCACCAAGCACCGCTGGTTCACCATGGCCTGCGGGGCGCTCAGAATGTCCAATCCCGCCAATAAGTATGTGAGCTACTACAACTTCTACGAGGCTGCCGGCCCCAACCGGGTCAACCTGTTCGGCACGAACTGGTACTACGAGGAGCAGTTCTCCGGCGGCAGCATGCCCGACCTTAACCTTATGAACCCGCAGGTCAGGCAGGAGATCCGCTCCATAATGGAGTTCTGGTTAAGCGACATAGGCGTGGACGGCTTCCGTCTGGACGCGGTCACCAGCTACGGCAAGGATATACTTGAGAATATAGAGATACTCAAGTGGGTAAACGACACCGCCAAGGAGATCAAGCCCTCCTGCTACATCGTGGGCGAAGCCTGGACCAGCCTGGACCAGATCGCGAGATACTACGAAAGCGGGATAGACTCCTTCTTCCTGTTCCCCGCCTCACAGGCGGAAGGCTATATCGCCTCCGCGCTGTACGCCATGAAGCCCGCCCGCACCTACATGAAGAACCTGCTTTTGTCCGAAAGCAAGATCGACGGTATCCTCGCCCCCTTCCTGGGCAACCACGATACCGCCCGCATACTTGGCATACTCAATGCGTCTTCAAATCCCGCGCTGCTTAAGTTCGCCCACGGCATTATCAACATGTACCCAGGCAGCGTGTTCACCTATTACGGAGACGAGATAGGCATGTCGGGCAGCGGCAACGACCCAAACAAGCGCATCGCCATGAACTGGAGCGAGGAAGAGCGCACTTCAGACCCGCCCGGAGTCACCCGCGCCAGGTACTCCTATCCCGGAGTGTATCAGCAGATGGAAGACGCGGACAGCCCGCTGAATTTTTACAAGCAGATAAACGCCATAAAAGCCGCATATCCCGTGATAATGACCGGGCGCAGCAGCGAAAAATACCTCGCGGACAAATGCTGCGTGATCGAGCGCTCCGACGGGACCGGCAAAGTGTACATCGCCATAAATTTCGACGCCGATAAATCGGCGCAGATAACGCTTGAAGGCGCTTACACGCTGGCTGCGGAGCTGCTGGCAAACGGCGGCGAAGTCACCCTGGAAGGCGACAACGCCCTAACCCTGCCTCCCTACGGCATTGCACTGCTGCTGGAAAAATAAAAAACGCGGGCGCTGGTCTCTCCGTTCCGGCGTCTAAACTTTTGGAGAAAAACATGAAATACGACTTTATCATCGTCGGAGCGGGGCTGTTCGGCGCGGTGTGCGCCCGGGAGCTTAAAGACAAAGGCAAAAAAGTGCTGGTGCTGGACCGGCGGGATCACGTCGCCGGCAACATCTACACCGAAAAAGTCGCCGGCATAAACGTGCATAAATACGGCGCGCACATTTTCCACACCAACAGCGCCGAAGCCTGGGCATACGTGAATCGCTTCGCCTCTTTCAACCGCTATACCAACGCTCCCGTGGCGAATTACAGAGGCGAGATATATTCCCTGCCCTTCAATATGTACACATTCAACCGCCTGTGGGGCGCCGTCACCCCGGAAGACGCGAAAAAGATAATAGAGGCGCAGCGCGAAGAGGTCAGGGGCGAACCACAAAACCTTGAGCAGCAGGCGATACGGCTGGTGGGTCGGGACATATACGAAAAGCTGATAAAAGGCTACACCCAAAAGCAGTGGGGCCGACCCTGCGACAGGCTGCCCGCCTTCATAATCAGGCGCCTGCCCGTGCGCTTTACCTACGACACCAACTACTTTGACGCCCTGTACCAGGGCATACCCATAGGCGGCTACACCCGCATGGTTGAGAACATGCTTTCCGGCATCGAAGTCGTCACGGGTACGGATTACCTTAAAGACAAGGCCCGCTGGCGCTCTATGGCGGACATGGTCATCTTTACCGGCGCCATAGACGAGTATTTCGGCTATGAGCTGGGCGAGATGGAATACCGCCGGGTGGAATTTGAGACCGAGGTACCTGACACGGACAACTTCCAGGGCAACGCCGTTGTAAACTACACGGACGAAGCCACTCCGTTCACCCGCGTTATCGAGCACAAGTGGTTCGAGTTCGGCAGGGACGAAACCGGAAAGCCCATACCCGGCACCGTGATCTCCCGTGAGTACTCCCGCTCGTGGAAAAGGGGCCAGGAGCCTTACTACCCTGTCAACGATGAAAAGAACACGCTTTTGTACTCCCGCTATAAAGCGCTGGCGGATAAAGAAAAGGGCGTATATTTCGGCGGGCGACTGGGCCAGTACCGCTACTTCGACATGGACGCCACCATATTAAGCGCCTTGGAACTGGTCAAACGCCTGTGATCATCTGTATCAGGCGCCACCCGGTCTGCGGGCGGCGCTTTTGCATACAAAAACAGCAGCGGAATAACCGCTGCTGTTCGTTTGGGTTTTGATTAGTCGCCCAGGATCTTGGTAACAACGCCGGAACCTACGGTCCTGCCGCCTTCACGGATAGCGAAGCGGAGGCCTTCCTCGCAGGCGATGGGGGTGATCAGGGTGATCTCCATGTCGATGTTGTCGCCGGGCATGACCATCTCAACGCCGTCGGGCAGCTTGATGTTGCCGGTA
>JAFZLE010000036.1 GCA_017551645.1 Clostridia bacterium
ATGCTGCTTTACGAAGCATACCGCAAGGCAGATCATAATCACCATGAATGTCAGCAAAGCTTTGACGAGCCCGGAGATGTCCCTGTCCTTGAACAAAACGGACAGGATCGCGATCGAGTACGCCACATGCAGCGAGGGGCACACCCCCGAAGGCGTATCGAAGCTGTATATGAAACCCATTACCCAGGTGAAAATGTTGTTCTGTTCAAACGTTTCGGGGCGCAGATCCTGTATGCTGGGATAGATGATATAGCACGCCATTGCGACGATCTGGGTGATTATAATGTACCATTGCAGCTGCTTAAAACGTTCCACGTCGTAAAACAGCGTATACGCCAGCGAGAAAAACACCAACGCGTACCAGCCCACATAGAACACGGCGAAATACTCGCAAAACGGTATGACATCGTCCAGACCGCAATGGATCACGTGGCAGTTCTCCGGCGGGATAAGGTTCTCGGTAATAAAGTACATGGCAAAATACACGAGCCATCCCGCAAGCAGCCACAAATGTCTGAAGCGTTTCTCGTTAAGCCTCTTTATCGAAAACCCGCTGTAATCATACCTGAGTTTTTTCATCCGTATAGACCTCTGTCGGCAGGCTCATTGGGTAATGCTTTTTCGACACGTTCGGATACGGCACGACCCTGTGGCAGGGCAGGCGCGACGCCAGAACAGTTATGCCGTCCATCATCGCGGCACAGATACGTTCACGCTCCTGTTTAAGGTCGTTATCCGGATCAAAACTTACGGGAGCTCCGAAAACGCCTTTTTTAAGCTTTGGAGATACGTAGAACGGCACGAACGAGACTTTCCTGCCGGTCTTTCTGTAATACATCAGCGCCACGTCCACGAAGCCACGCTGAAAATCGTATACGATGTTGTTGTGCCTGTTGTAACACTCCGGGAAGATGACGAGGCTCTCCCCCGCTTCCAGTGTCTTTACCGAATCCCTGAAAGTGGAAAGCACCCGCGTGTCGTGATACACGGCAATGGTGCGGGCATTCGTGAAAATAAGCTCTGCCAAAGGCGCTATCAAATGGGACAGCAGCCTGAAAAACGGGTGCGTCCATTTCGGCTTGTTAGACCAGAAATCCTGGAACGCGTACGCCGCGACGGTCTTCCTTTCCATCATCTCGCCGGCGCACCAGGTCTTCCGCTTTACGGGAGAATAGAACTCTGCGAAAACAGGCCCGTACATGTGGCAGTGGTTGCCTACCAATACCGATGGCTCTTGGGGGACATCCTCCCCGCCTTCCACTCTGTATTTGGGAGAAAACAGCCACACAAAAAACGCCAGAATGCGGTATATGACCCGCCTGATCTTTTTTCGCATCTGCATCAGATCTTTTCCGAAAGCTGCTTGAGCAGCAGCCTCGCTTTGTAAATCTCATTGCGTTTGAAGCCATGTGCCTTGAGCTGCTCGGAAGCTTCGGAAAAACTCATGCCCCCGCACATCAGTCCTGCCAGCGCTTCGTGGCAGGTCTTGCCCTCTTCGGTACCGCTTTTCTCCTTATCGGGCACAGGGCTCAGGTCCAGCACCAAGGCATACTCGCCCTTTTCGACGTTTTCCCTTTGATTGAGCCTTTCGTATATCTCTGTGACCGTTCCCCGGTCCAGTTTCTCAAACTTTTTCGTAAGGTCACAGCACACCAGTACCCGCGCCTCAGGGAACATCATGCTTATCCGCTTGACCAGATTCACTATCCTGTGCGGGCTTTCGTAAAGCACGGCAACCGGGATGCCGCTTGCGTGTATCTGTTTCAGCGCTTCATCCAGCGCGCCGTCTTCCCTCGGCAAAAAACCGTAAAACGCGAAACGGGAGGTGTTGAACCCGCTTAATGAGAGGGCTGTGGCTATGGCGCTTGGCCCTGGTATCGCTTCCACGTTTATACCCGCTTCCCAACAGGCGTTCACCAGCTCTTCGCCCGGGTCTGATATGCCGGGAGTGCCCGCGTCGCAGGTCAGGGCGACGATCAGGTCTTCAGACAGCATCCTTTCCACTATCCCGCCGCTTTTGTCCTTCTCATTGTGCCTGTGGCAGGAGGTCATGGGCTTGCGTATATCATGCACGCTCGTGAGTTTGCCGGTCACCCTGGTGTCCTCTGCGGCTATAAGGTCGCAGTTTTTTAGCGCCTCCAGTGCCCTCGGCGAGAGGTCGCCCAGGTTGCCTATGGGAGTTGCGACCACTTTAAGACAGGCCATCTACGCCTCCTTGCCCAGTGCTTTGGACATATGATCCAGCAGATCATCCCGGCCCAGTCCGTTCAGAGCCGAGAAGCATACCATTTCCCAGGGCTGGGCCTTGAGCGCGCGTCCTATCACAGGAAGATTTCTGCCCCGCTGCGCACCCGAAAGCTTGTCCGCCTTCGTGCAGACCACCGTAAACGGTATGCCGTAATGCCTTAAATACCCCGCCATTTCCACGTCGCCCTGTGTGGGCTCATGGCGGATATCCACCAGCAGCAGCGCGTATGCGAGATTCTTGGACTCGCTTATATACCCTTCGATCATGCCTTTCCAGCGGTTTATCTCGGCAGCCGAAGCCTTGGCGAATCCGTAACCCGGCAGGTCGGCAAAGAAGAACTCGTCGTTTACGCCGTACAGGTTTATCAGCCTGGTCTTTCCGGGCTGCTGGGAAGTGCGCGCCAGGTTTTTGTTGCCGCACAGCGCGTTTATAAGCGAGCTTTTCCCCACGTTGGAGCGGCCCGCGAGGGCTATCTCCGGCCTGCCCTGCCCGGGAAAGGGTTTCAGTTTTTCAAGAGAGGCGACATACGCCGCTTTTGTTATCTTCATCAGGCCCGCTTCCCCGGCAGTACGTATCTGAGCGCCTCGGTCGCCCTCGTTATGGGCATCACGTTCATTTTGCCCCGCACGTCCGCGGGTATGTCTTCCAGGTCCTTCACGTTCTCCCTGGGCAACAGTACGTTGTTTATGCCCAGGCGGTACGCGGCCAGCAGTTTTTCCTTGACTCCGCCGATAGGCAGCGCGTTGCCCCTAAGGGAGATCTCGCCTGTCATAGCCACGTCCTGCCGCGCCTCAAGCCCCGTCATGGCGGAGTATATGGCGCAGGCCATGGCGATGCCCGCGCTGGGCCCGTCCTTGGGAGTGGCGCCTTCCGGCACGTGCACGTGTATGTCGTGGGTCTTGCGGAATTCCTCGGTGATCCCGTCCTCCCCCATATGCTGGCGCACGAAGCTCATGGCGATATGGGCGGACTCCTTCATCACGCTACCCAGGCTGCCGGTCAGTTCCATCTGGCCGCTGCCCGGCATCACGCTGACTTCTATGGGCATTACCTCGCCGCCGGCGCTGGTCCACGCCAGCCCGTTTACCGTGCCCACCTCAGGCTTTTTCGCAGCGTCACGCTTAAGGAAGTCGGGCGCGCCCAGATATTCCGGTATGTTCGCGGGCGTAAACGTTATGCCCTTCCAGTTTTCAGCGTGTTCCAGTTTTTCTACCACTGCCTTGCGGCACAGCCTCGCCAGCGCGCGCTCAAGATTGCGCACGCCCGCTTCACGGGTATAGCCTTCGATGACTCTTTTGATACCCGCGGCGGTGATCTTCAGCTCGTCTTTTTCAAGCCCGTTCTCGCTTAAGCACTTTTTCCACAGATGCCTTTTAGCTATCTGTATCTTTTCTTCCAGAGTGTAGCTGGGCACCTCTATGACTTCCATACGGTCATACAGCGGCCTGGGTATAGCCTCCGCGGAGTTGGCTGTGGTTATGAACAGCACACGGCTCAGATCGAACGGCGCCTCCAGATAATGATCCCTGAAACGCGCGTTCTGCTCGGGGTCCAGCACTTCCAGCATGGCTGAAGCGGGATCGCCCCGCATATCCGACGCCATTTTGTCTATCTCGTCAAACAGGAACACGGGGTTCATGCTGCCCACCTGTTTTATGGCGGATATCACGCGCCCCGGCATCGCCGCCACGTAAGTGCGCCTGTGGCCTCTAAGCTCCGCCTCGTCATGCACGCCGCCCAGGGATACCTGGCAGAATTCCCTGCCCAGCGCTCTGGCGATGCTGCGGGCGATACTGGTCTTGCCTACGCCCGGCGCGCCCACAATGCATAATATCGGGCTTTTCGGGTCGGTCTTAACGCTTCTGACCGCAAGGAATTCAAGCACGCGCTTTTTGACTTCGGTCAGCGCGTAATGATCCTCATCCAGTATGCGCTTCGCCCTGGAAATGGAGAGTTTGTCCTTGGAATACCTGCCCCAGGGCAGCTCCAGCATATACTCTATGTAGTTTTCCATGACCGCGCCTTCGGGAGACTGGGGAGATACACGCTTTAAGCGCTTTATCTCCTTTGCCGTGCGTTCCCTGGCTTCGTCATTCATGGGCAGGGTCTCCAGCTTCTTTTCGTAGGAAGCGATATCGTCATCGTCGTCGCCCAGTTCCTCGTCGATCAGCCGCTGCTGTTCCCTGAGGAAGTATTCCCTGTTGTTCTTGTCCAGCCGCTCGTGAGTGCGCTTCTGTATTTCCTTGCGCATGCTTATGTACTGCTGCGCCTCAAACATGTAGCGGCACACTATCCCGGCCCTTTCCAGCACATCCGCGCATGCCAGCACCTGCTGCTGACTTACGAAGCTGTCCATTTCAGTGGCGGCAAAGCGGTCGCAGAACTCGCCCAGGTCGTTCATTCCCTGAAGCAGCTGGGCGTTCTCGCCGCCGGTCTCGCCTTTTTCTTCCTGATAGGCGCGGTAAAGCTCCTTCGCCTGGGCGAGCACCGATTTCATTTCGCCCTCGGTCTTCTGCCTGTCCTTCACGCGCCTGACCTGCGCGACCAGCATTTCGCCCAGGTCGGCAACGCCCTCTATCCTGGCTCGGCACAGAGGATTGACCAGCACCCTCAGCGTGCCGTCCGGGAGAGGCATCACTTGCTTGACCTCAATCACACAGCCCATATCGAACAGGCTCTTCGCGTCCGGCTCGTCTATGTCGGGATCCTTCTGGCACACGGCGAGCATGGGTTCTTCGCCCGCAAGAGCCGCTTCCAGCGCGTACACCGAGCGCGGTCTGCCCACGTCAAAGTGCTGGGTCACCCCGGGAAACAACACTACGCCCCTGAGGGCGATCGTCTTCATATTATCAGATTGTTTGATGTTATCCGCCAATTGTATGTCCTCCGGACAGAAACGTCCATTTTAGTTATCTTTGTATTTTATCACCTTTTGCTTTATTTGTCAATTCCGGGGCTTCACTGCCTCATCTTCAGGCGTCAGCCCAGATCCGGCTCATCTGTAAGCAGCAGCTCGGTCCGCCCGCAGCCCTCCAGTTCCAGCACCTGCAGCCTGTTGACGCCTTTCCTCATAAAAGGCGCGGGCAGGTAACATGTTTTCTGGGGACCGATCTCCCAGTAGCGGGAAAGAGGTCTGCCGTTTATGAACACCACACCCTTTTTGAAGCCGTCCAGCCTTATGAACGTGTCGCAGGGCGCATTTTCTGCGTCGAAAGCACCCTCAAACAGTGTGGGAACAAAGCCCTCTTCCCGCTTTTCCGTACGCATGTCCGACACGTCGTCCATTGGCAGAGGATACGTCTCCCAGCCGAACAGGAACATCTGCCCCAGCCTGACTGCCCTGATGCCTTTTGGATCTTTAAGGAACACGCCGTAATTCGTCCTGCCCATATTCTCGACCAGCAGGTCTATACGCGTTCCGCCATCCGGTATGCTCACGCAGATATCGCTTTTGCAGTTTCGATAGATAACGCCTTTGTATTGCCCGTCAGCAAGTACGTAAGCGCGATCGGCAAGACCGTCTATCTCCAGCCGCATCTCTTCCCTGGGGCCTTTCACGAACGCGCTGTAGAGTATAAAGCCGGTAGCCTGACCCGCCTCTTCCATGGACACGGGGCTGTTGGACCTTATGGGCCGGATGTGCTGTTTTGCCCAAGCAATAACGTCGCACACGGGAGAGAGTTTTACCATGCCGTACGCGCGTTTGGCTACCGGGGCAGGCTCAAGCTCGTTTACTTCCGCGCCATGCCGCTTGAGCACGTTTCTGAACAGGCGGTACTTGGGAGTTATGTCGCCCCACTCCGTAAGCAGCGCGTCGTCGTCATAGCTGTTCACCGTGGGCTGGTATTCTCCCTCCCGCGTGCAGTTGGCGCCGTTCATAAAACCGAAATTCGTGCCGCCATGGAACATATACACGTTCACCGAAGCGCCCAGATCCAGCGCCCTTTCAAACGCCCGGGCGGCGTCCTCAGGGTCGCGGCTGTGGTGCTTTTCTCCCCAGTGGTCGAACCAGCCCAGCCAGAACTCACCGCACATGAGCGGCCCGTCCGCGTTGTACTGCCTGAGGGACGTAAAGTTCCTGTCCGGGTCGGAACCGAAGTTGACGGTCCTGAGCGCGCCCTGCGCGTTCCCGCCCGTGAGCATCCACCTGCAGTCTCCGTCCGAGGTGAACAGCGGCACATCCGCTCCCCTCCTAAGCAGCGCGTCCCTTATGCAGTTCATATACTCCAGGTCGTCGCCGTAACTGCCGTACTCGTTTTCTACCTGCAGAAGGATTATATTGCCGCCTTTGGTCAGCTGCCTGGAAGCGATCACGGGCATCAGATGGTCAAAATACTCGTCCACCGACTCCAGGTATTCCCTGTCCATGCAGCGCAGGCGGATATCGCCCTTCATCAGCCACCAGGGCAGGCCTCCCGCATCCCATTCGGAGCATATATACGGCCCAGGGCGCACTATGGCGTACAGGCCCAACTCCCGCGCCAGATCCAAAAACGCGCCCAGGTCCAGCATGCCGTCAGTCAAAAAGCAGCCTCGCCGCGGCATATGCGCGTTCCAGGCCACGTAAGTCTCCACAGTATTGAAACCGCAGTCTTTGAGTTTTTGGAGCCTGTCTTTCCAGTACTCCCGCGGAACGCGGAAATAGTGTATCGCTCCGGAATAGATCCTGAACGGCTTGCCGTTCAGCAGGAACTCGCCATTCCCGATCTCGAATCTGTCCATATCTGTATCCTTTTACGCCAAACGCGACGCGCTTTTATCTCTCGGCCCTGCCTCCGGCGCGGTACTGCAGGGGGCTTACCGAGGCATACTGCTTGAATCTGCGCGTAAAGGCGGAGGCGTCCTGATAGCCGCAGCGCGCGGCTACCTGTGCCACGCTGTCGTCGCTTTCCCTGAGCAGCCGCTTGGCCTTTTCCATCCTGAGTTTGGTCAGGTACTCTGTAGGCGTTATGCCTTTCTGCGCCTTGAACTCCACCGTGAGCCGCCACTGGCTTATGTTCAGGGAAGCGGCGGCGTCCGAGAACGAAAACTCCTTCTGGGTATATCCTTCAAGCATCATCGCTTCCAGTTTGTCGGCGACTCCGGCGCCCGCGTCCCCGGCTTTGCGAGTCTCTATTACCGCGCGGCAGGCGTTATATATCAGTTCCTCGAGCCTTGACAGGCTTTTGCAGGCGGAAAGGCTCATCAGGCTGTACATCTCTCCCTGGGGCAGGCCTTCTTCGCCCGCCTGGGAGAGTATCTCGGACAGTATATCGTTATACACCTGCCTGAAATAGTACAGGCTCATTCCTTCCGACTGGGCATCTTCCCTGAAGCGCGCCAGGGACACGCTTACCGCTTCCAGGTCGTTATTCTTGAGCGCCTGCCGTATCTCGCTGGCCGTGTCCCGCCGGCGGCTGCCGGAAGTCGAAAGCGGAAGCTCCTCAAAGCGGATCACCCGGCCTTCGCCCATCATAAAGCGGCTCTCATAAGCGCTCGTAGCCTCCAGGAAGGCGCTTGGCGAATTGGCAAATCCCCTGCATACACGGCTCATCCCTACCGCGGCTTCCCCGTCAAGGCTTCCAAGCAGATCGTTCGCGAATTTAGCGAGCACGTCTTCGCTGTCAGCGAAACAGAGCACCGCGGACAGCCCGCCTTCCCCAAGCGGCGCGGTAAGGCAGGTCACGCCGCCATCCGCAAGCTCATCGGCGTCCGTCTCAAAAGGCGCCACCAGCGCGGCGAACACTGGCATCTCAAGGTCAAGGCCCAGGTTTCGCGCCTCGTTTTTAAGCTCGTTTTCGTCTTTGTACCTTCCGTTTATCAGTTTCCTGGCCAGGACGCTCTTTTCCCTGGCCAGCGCGTCCTTTTCCATCTCCCTGGCCCTGCCCTGCAGTGAAGCGACGCGGCTCGAGATCGTCTCCACGTCTTCACCGCTGCCCAGCTCCAGCGCCATGCGCCTTATGGGCGCCAGGTTTTTGCGGGAAATGTACAGCATAAAGCCCATCACCGGCACGCTTAGCAGCAGCATCACCGCGAAAAAGCCCAGCCATACCCGTCCCGCCCGGGAGTAGATACCGTCCAGGCTGGTGACAGACAGATAGCTTATCCTGTCCGCAGCGGACGGTATGAGCGTGAACAGGTAATCCCTGCCGGTGATCCTTTCGACAGTGCTGATCTCCTCGTCGGAATAGCCGCCGTACCTGAGCACGTTGGCGTCGGACATGTCGTAGCCTTTGACAGCGGCGCAGATCTTGCCCGCGAAGATCATGTACAGGTTCCTTCTTTCGGACGCATCCGGCATGAATTCGCCGGGATCGAAATACCCCGCCAGGCTGGCTTCGCTTTCCGGTAAGGCAAACAGGGCGGTAAGCACGGCCTCTTCCCGCCCGTTTATATTCACTGTCTGCGCCGGGATAATGTGGAACCCGGGCTGCAGGTATACCTGCAGCGCCTCTTCCTCGGTAAGCGTCTCGTATGTCACCGATGCAAGGGGATACTCACCGTCATTCAGCCTCAGTTTTTCCTCTTTGGGCAGTATGACGGCGGTACGGTCATCGCCCGGAACATAATCGGAAGAAACAAAACCGCTTACGGTACCCAAGCGGGCAAGCCCTGCGTCGCCGTCGGCGCGCAGCAGCCTGGCCACTTCCCTTTCCTCGGAAAGTGTGGTCTCGTAAACGCTTTTGCGGTAATAGGCGTACATATATGCCGAAAGCGCGCCCAGCAGCAGAGCGGTAAGCAGCAGGTAGCTGAGCATATATCTTACGTAGCCACGCCTTAGATATGCCCTTATCCTGTTAAACATCTTCCTGAAACCTCAACGTAGTCTGCTGTCCGTCCGCGCTTATCACTGTGTTGGGAAAGATCGTCCTGACCTCATCCTCATACTCTTCGGGGTGGGGATTCGCCGGAGAATAATGCGTGAGCCAGAGCTCCTTCGCTCCCGCGTTTTTGGCCAGCAGGGCGGACTGGTCCATGGTGGAATGGCGGGTCTCCAGCGCACGTATATCCTTATCCGTGCCTCCGAACATGCCCTCCAGCACCATAAGGTCCGCGTTTTTGCCCAATTCGGTCAAGCTGTCCAGCGGCAGCGTGTCCGTGGCGTATATTAGTTTTAGGCCTTTTCTGGGCATGCCAAGCACCATATCCGGTGTAAAGCCCTCGCATTCCTCGCCTTGCTGCAGACGCGCCCACAGGCGCATGGGCACACGGTTTACCTTTGCTTTTTCGGGGTCAAATCGGCCCGGGCGGTTTTTTGTCAGGCAGTAGCCCAGGCACGGCACCGAGTGGTTGGCCTTGAAGCAGCGGGCGGTCAGGTCGCCCACACGGAAAACTTCCTCTCCCTCAAGTTCATGGCACACGATATCGAACGGCACCTCGGGCACTATCACTTTTATGGCTCCCATAAGGCGCTTCAGCCCGGGAGGACCGTAGACGTCCAGAGGTTCCGTCCTGTCCTCATTGCCCAGCGTGAGCAACAGTCCGGGAAGCCCGCTGATGTGGTCCGCGTGATAATGGGTCAGAAGCAGCGTGTCGATGGGCTTAAAGCGTCTGCCCGCAGAGCGTATGGCGCTTTGCGTGCCTTCCCCGCAGTCGATAAGCAGGCAGCGTCCCTCGCACCTTACGTACAGGCTGGTCAGATATCTGTCCGGCAGGGGCATCATGCCTCCCGTGCCCAACAGGCAAACATCAATCATATCGTCAATTCTTTCTGTTAATGAGTATTTGGCTTGAGTCCCGTCTACCACGCGGTGTGGCGCAGCCGGTAGTAATCGTTCGTGTAATATCCTATGTCCGTGACCCAGGCATTCACCGTGTTGATTGCCTTTTCGCTGCCGCCCTGCTGCAGTATCACAGCCTGCGTCATTTGCTCGTCCGCCCAGTACAGGAACATGACCACATGGCTGGAATGCTTGACAAGTATGTCGCCCGGCCGCAGTTCCTTGGGGTCGTTGAAGTATTTAAGCCGGCTGTCCGAATACAGCGTGCCTGTTTTGACCGCCTCGCCGTTATGGGTGGTGGATCCCCATATGGCGAGCGCAACGAACGCCGAGCAGTCGTTGCCCGCGTAACCGGTGATAAAGTACTTGGAGGCGCGGTTTAGCAGGTAGTAATCCTCGCCTTCCACCTTTATGTACCTTTCCTGCTCCAGAGCCTTTTTAACGTCGTAGGAACGGTTGTGGTTTACGCCGCTGGTATACGGCAGACCGTAGTATATTATTCCCGGCGCAAAGTTTTTGGCTCCATTTTCGGAGTTCGCCTTTTCCCAGTAGTACACCTTTTTGTCGACCGCCCAGGGAAACGCGTACATCTCAAAAGCGTTCTCAATGATCTTCTTGCGCGTTTTCGCTTCCGAGGCAGTGACAGTCCCCGCATCGTACAGTTCCTGCAGCACGTTCATGGCGGACTGCTTCAGCCTGTCGATCTTCCCGAGGTTTTCGCTTATAAGCGTTTTGTCGGTGCGCCGCAGGGGCATCTCCACACATACGCCGTCGTCGGAGACGCTCACGCTGATCTCCGCTTTTATGTCGGGTATATAGGAGTTCTGTATGGTCAGCACGCTTACGCCGTGGGAAACGCCCGTTATTCTGCTTCCGCTGACGCTGAGTATATCCTCCCTCGAGGAAGAGAGCATATAGTCCTGGCTGGCCGCCTCAGGCAGAAAGCTCGCCTGTACCTCCCGCTCTTCTCCCACCATAAGGTTCGCGCCGCCCGTTATCTGATACTGTATGCTTTCCGGGCGGTTGGCGTCCGTTACGGTGAACTTCACGCTTACGTTTATGGACGGATCCCGGTAGCTTTTTACCGTGACCGTGGCTTTTCCGGCGCCCCGGGCGGTGACAAGCCCGTTTTCGTCGACAGACACCACTTTCGTGTCGCTGCTTAAGAACACTATGGCTTTGCTGGCGTTTTGCGGAGCGACGCTGAGAGTCAGCTGGTACGCCTGGCCCTTTTCCAGGCTGAGCTCGCTTTCGGATACCTTTATGGACGTGATCCGTTCGCCGTACGCGCTTTTTACGGGTACTGAAGACTTGACCCGGCTGTCGAACCTGCTCATTACGGTGACGGTGGTCTCGCCCGGGCCGACCAAAGTGACCAGACCGCTCGCGTTTACCTTCGCGACGCTCTCATTTGCGCTTTTGTATACGTATGCTCCGGTTTTGTCCAGCGGCATGGCGACGGCTTCCAGTTTAAAGCTTTTGGAAGGCTCGCCCGTTATGCGTGCGGGATACGCCAGTATGCGTTCGGGAGCGCGGCTGTCAATTACCTTAACGCTGCATGTCGCCTTTATCATCCCGTAACCGTGTACGGACACGCTGATAGTGGCTTCACCGGGCTTGAGCGCTTTCACCTTGCCGTTTTCCACGCTCAATACCGATGAATCAGAGACCATCCACTTAAAAAACCTGGATGCCCCGTCCGGCGTGACGGCAGCGGTAAGGGTAAAAGTATCGGTTTCTGCCAGGTCTATCGTTTTTTCGGTTATGTCAAGTTTTATTCCCGTAGGCGCGGTCGCGGCAAACGCCTGCAGTGTCAGCAACAGCGCAAACACAAGCGCCAGAAGCTTTTTCAAATGGATATAACCCTCCATTTTCTTCATACTTGTATGCTTAGTTTATCACACAGACTAATAAAAATCAAGCTGTGGCATTTTATCTCATCCGCCTAATATGTTGTGTACATATTGAATCCGTTTTAATTTGTGTTTAATTACGGTTAATTTCGTAGTATCCCGTTTTTTTTCCTTGAAACTTAATATTATACTGGTATTATTATGCTTACTGTTGAAAATTGAACTACGGAAGGTACGAAAATGAAGGTCATAAACATCAAGCTCAGTCTCCTTGAAAACGCCAAGCTTTTCGCGGATATCGCCAGCCGCTACCCCTTCGATGTGGATCTCAGAGTAGGCCGTTACGTAGTGGACGGCAAGAGCGTGCTGGGCGTTTGCTCCCTTGATATGTCCAAGCCCATCACGGTAGAGATATATTCCGACGACTGCGACAAGTTCCTGGACGAAATAAGCATGTTCATACTGCGCTAGACCATAAAACACACAGCGGTCAGCTTTTCGCTGACCGCTGTTTTATTATTTCCAGTACGGTTTCGTCCGCCGGGCAAAAGTCGTACGATCCGATCTCACCTGGCGCGATCCACCCGCTTGCGTTGTGTTCCAACAGGTGTATCGTGCTGCCTTTCTCAAGTTCAGCCTCGTAAACGTAGAGATTGACGACAAGATCCGGATACTCGTGCGTAAGTTTGCAGAAGAGCCCGTTCACGCGTATCTCCGCGTCCAGTTCTTCCCTTATCTCCCTTTTCAGCGCCTGTGGGTGCGTCTCCCCTTCTTCCACTTTGCCGCCTGGGAATTCCCACAGCAGCCCCCGCGCCTTGTGGGCGGGGCGCTGACAGATCAGAAAGCACCCCTTGTCCCACACCAGCGCGGCTACCACGTCCACGCTTTTCATCATTTGCCGGATATAGTCACGCCGCCAAACGCCGCGTAAGGCAAAACGGAAGAGCCGTCCACGCTCGCTTCGCTGCTGATCCCCACCAGGTCATTGAGCATGTTCGCCACGTTGCCGCTTATCATGGTCTCGGTGAGCGGGCGGGTTATCCTGCCGTTCTCGATCAGGAAACTGTTCTTGGCCACACCCGAGAACTCACCGCTGGGCGCGGGCTGCCCGCCGGAAAAGCGCATCACGTATATGCCTTTATCTATACCGGCAATTATCTCGTTAAGCGTCTTGTCTCCGGTCTTCATTACCAGGCATCCGGAATCGTTTGGCGCGGGCCTGTTGCCGGTCTTGTTGGCGGCGTAGTGGCTGAGGCAGAAGGAATTGAGTCTGCCATCCCTTATAACGTCGTAGTTCTCGGCCTTAAAGCCCTCGGAGGTGTACCTGGAGCCCGAGACCATTTTGTCGTTCAGGGGCTCGAAGGACAGGCTTATCCTATCGTCAGCAACCTTCTGTCCAAGCTTGTCTTTCCAAATGGAAGTGCCATCGATCAGGCTGCCGTCAGAAACGAAATTGTAAAGCGCCGTCTGCAGCACTATCTCAGTCAGCGCGCCGGGAGCGAGCACCACCGTGCCCATAAACTTGCCTTCGAGTGGAGACGCGTCCAGCTGCGCCTGGATCTGCGAAAGCTCCTTGTCCAGCAGCGCTTCCTCTATCACGGGCCTGTCCAGGGTCTTGGTGCTCACGCCGTTGTAGAAGAAGGACGTGCCCCTGTCACCGTCGTGGGCAGAGTACATAAGCATGAACCCGTACGCGCCATTATGGGTCTTGTAGCATACCCCGTTGGAATTCAGGTATACCACCTTCGCAGCGGTATGATCGGTTATCATCTGCTCCATGAGGATCTTGGGATAGCGCTCGCCTATGTCATTAAGCAGTTCGCGGGTGCGCATGAACAGTTTGTCCGTATCGCATTCGGGCGCGCCGTACTCGAACTCCTCCTCGCAGGGCTCGGCGCAGTATTCCCAGGCTTCGTCAGGCTGCCCGCTCAGGCAAGCGTCCATGGCGTCCTTCACCAGGTTCGCCGCTTCCGCGTCGCCAAAGCGGTTCATGCTTACGGAACCCTTTCTCTTGTCCTTGAGCACTGTAAGGCTCACGCCCCGGTTGAACAGGGTGCGCATGAGGGAAAAGCTGCCTCCGTCCACGTTGAATTCTTTCTTTTCGCTTTCGGAGACCGTCACCTGGGCGTAGTCAGCCCCCAGCTTCAAAGCTTCCTTGAGCACCTTATCGGCATATTTGCAAAGTTCAGTCATATCAGCGTCCCCCTATCATTACCTTGCACCTGAGCGCCGGACCGCCCATTCCCACGGGCATTGGCTGCTTTTTGCCGCAGTAGCCCGAAGAAGACCAGGTCACAGTATCGCCTACCATGTCCACGGTCTTGAGCATCTCGAAGGCCACGCCGCTTATGGTGGTGTCCAGCAGCGCACGCCCCAGCTTGCCGTTTTTGATCTCGTAGCCCATGGTCACGCCGAACATGAATTCACCCGTGGTGTCCGCCTGGCCGTTTCCGCTGTCTATAAGATAATAACCGTCGTCTATGGAAGCGATCATATCCTCCAGCCGGCTCGTGCCGGGATGCACGGCAGTGTTCCTCATGCGGATAAGCGGCTCGTCCGAGAAGCTCCAGGCCCTGGCGTTGCCGGCAGGCGCCATATTGAAATGGTCCGCAGTCTGGCGGGAGTTCATGTAGCCTACCAGCATGCCGTCCCTGATGAGCGTGACATCGCCGGCCTTGGTGCCCTCGTCGTCCACGAACACGGGCAGCGGCGCGCGCTTGCCGAAAGCCTCGTACGCGAAATCCGAAAGCGTCACCAGGGGGCTTGCCACCTGCTTGCCCAGCATTTTGCCCGCTACGGAGCCGCCCATCACCAGGTCCGCTTCCACTGTATGGCCCACCGCTTCGTGGGACAGCATACCGGTCATCATGCCGCCCAGCACGACAGTTTTCATGCCTGCGTCCGCGTACACACCGTCCGCTTTTTGAAGTATGCTCTGATACAGCTTGTCTATGTCGGCGTACAGCTCGGCGGGATCGGCGAAGTTCACGTCGAACGTCCCTTCTCCGCCGAACGCCTTGAACAGCTCCACCGGCTGGCCGGAGGGCGTCGCGGCGGTAAACATGGCGTACACATAGCTCCTGGGCAGCGCGGTATGCGCGTCGGTGCCGTCAGACACCTTCAGCAGCTTCTCCACGCTGTCCTCTACCGCCATTATGCGGCGGCTGATGAGTTTGGGGCAGGCCTTCGCCACGTAGTCGTCCAGCTGGCGGGCAAAATCTATGTACGTTTTCTGCGGAGCGTCCGTGATGTTCACGTCAGTGACGTATTCGCCTTTGCCCAGAGGCTTGATGTCGGGCTTGCCCGCGGGCACGTGGGTGTCCATGAACACGGCGTTGTCGTGAGCAGCCTTGAGCACTTTATCGGCGGCCTGACTGCTGTATTCCGCCATGGAAGAAAAGCCGTACACGCCGCCCTTGTAGACTCTGGCGCTCACGCCCGACACATCCGTGCGGGAATTGGAAATAAGGTTGCCGTTAAGCAGCGCGGCGGAACGGGAACGGCTCACCTGGCCCCGCAGCTCGGTGTGCAGGCCTTTCTCGAAACCGCCCGTACAGGACCTAAGTTCATCTTTAAGCATACTGCTCCTTTCGCCCATAAGAGCTTGCATAATGTGGCTATTCTATATCCAGGTCCAGAGGCTTGTCGATCTCTTTGCCCACATAGCCGCCCGTCTTTCTGCGCTGACGTACGCACTCAGTGAGCAGATATTCTATCTGCCCGTTCACGGAGCGGAAATCGTCTTCCGCCCACTGCGCGATCTGGGCATAAAGTTTTGCGGACAGGCGCAGCGGCACCTGTTTCTTCGCATTATCGCTTTCCATCTCAGTAAAGAGAGCCGGAATTCACCACCGGCTGAGCGTCATGGTTGCCGCACAGTACTACCAGCAGGTTGCTTACCATTGCGGCTTTGCGTTCGTCGTCCAGCTCCACTATCTTGTTCTCGCTCAGGCGGTCCAGCGCCATTTCCACCATGCCGACGGCGCCGTCGACTATCATCTTGCGGGCGTCGATTATGGCAGAAGCCTGCTGCCTTTGCAGCATGACCGCGGCGATCTCGGGCGCGTACGCCAGGTAAGTGATCCTGGCCTCGATTATCTCTATGCCCGCCTGCGCCACCTTCTGCTGGATCTCGTCCTTGATCCTGCCGGCAACGATCTCGCTGGAGCCCCTCAGGGAGCCGTCATCTGCTATGCCGTCGCCGGTGGTGTCCACGTTGGGCGCCACGTCGTACGGATACAGGCGCACCACGTTCCTGAGGGCACTGTCGCACTGCAGCGAAAGATATTCCTTGTAATTATCCACTTCGAATACCGCCTTGGCGGTATCCACAACCCTCCATATCACCGCGATGCCTATCTCTATGGGATTGCCCAGGCAGTCGTTGATCTTCTGGCGCGAGTTGTTGAGAGTCATTATCTTAAGGGATATCTTGCGGTTGACAATGGGATTGGTGACCTGCCCGTTCACGACTATGGGCTTGTTCTCGTCGCTGGACACGTCGCCGGACTGGTTCAGCCGAGTCTTTGCGGCGGGATTGACCGCCACGCAGAAGGGATTCACAAAGTAGAAGCCTTCGTCCTTTAATGTGCCCACGTATTTGCCGAACAGTGTCAGCACCAGCGCTTCCTGGGGCTTTATCACCTTAAGCCCCAGCCATAACACCCAGCCGAAGCACAGATATACTATGCAGATCACAGCCAGCCAGTATATGTTCCGGGCAATACAGTAAATGGTCAGCAGCGTAGAAGCGACGTACAAAAGTATGCTGAGCCCCAGCACCAGAAACCCGTTCCTGCTGCGGGAAAGCACTTTCTCTGTCATAAAAAAGACCTCCAATCACCTTGATATCAAAATAATATCAGGTATCGGAGGCTTTGTCAAGTCTGTCCTGTTGTTTTTTCGCGCGTTTTTCGGCGCGTTTGGCTTTATGCTTCTGCCGCATCTCGTGAAGCACCGCCAGGGTCTTCTGGTCGTTCGGGTAGAGCAGTTTAAGCAGTCCTATCGCTATCGCCACCGTGATTATCTTTTCCGGCGTAAACGGGAACCACAGCACGGCGAGATAGGCGGTGGATACGGCGGTCAGCCACTTTACGCCTCCGTACGTGCCCAATCCGAAGCAGATGTACGCCCAGCCGTTGGTTATCATCCAGCCTATGCCGAAGCAGATGAGAAAATGCGGATTTATTATGAACCAGCCTGCTTTTTTCAGCGTAGGCTCCCATTTTTCGAACAAGTCTTTGAGTTTCTGTCTCATTTTCCGCCCCTGGCCAGGTCGTTTGTGTCTATGGTCTTTCCGAACACCACAAACCTCTGGTCCAGGAATTCCGTAATAAAGTTGATGAGCATATTGATCACGGTAGCGACGGTCCCGTTTATGCCCCAGTTCTCGGTCATTATCTTTTCAAACCAGGTGCTAAGGGGAGTGAACACGGCGTAATATGCCGCTACCAGCAGCATTGCCTTGGGGATATTGTTCGCGCTTTTGAACGTGTAGCGGCGGTTGATTGTAAAATTCCACACCACGCTGAGCACGAGCGCGATAAGATAGCTCGCCCATTCCACAAGCCCCAGCACGTCGTGCAGCAGGGTGAACGAGCCCAGCTCTATCAGCCCGGCAGACGCCGCCACCAGAGCGTATTTGATAGTCCTTAACAGTTCACGGTTCATATCGGTCAGTCAGGCTTACGCCTTGTCTTCTTCGCCGTGCAGGTTTTTTTCTATGAATTCGTCGGTATTCATGTTCTTTTCCCGCTTTTTATGGGGATAGTGAGGTTTTGATTCTTTGGGAGGCTGAGCCTCCGCTTCCGCTTCGTGCTCTTCTTTTTCTTCCGGTACCGGCTTGCCGGACCTCTCGCCCGGCTGCAGGCGGCGCACATCGTCTACCGGATATTCGCGTATCTCAAAATCGTCGTCCACGCTGACTTTGACCTTGACTTTTTCCCTGAGCACGTTTATCTCAGTGACTACGCCTATGCCGTCGGGGGTCACTATATCCTTGCCTACTCTGGGCAGCTTTTTGAGCGTCTCCTCGTAGAAATCCTGCTCGTACTTAAGGCAGCACATCAGCCTGCCGCACTGCCCGGAGATCTTGGTGGGGTTAAGGGACAGGTTCTGCTCCTTTGCCATTTTAATGGACACCGGAGCAAAATCGCTCAAAAACGCGCCGCAGCAGATCTTTCTTCCGCAGATGCCCAGACCGCCCAGGAACCTTGCCTCGTCCCTTACGCCTATCTGCCTTAGCTCGATACGGGTATGGAATACGCCCGCCAGGTCCTTGACCAGTTCCCTGAAATCCACGCGCCCGTCCGAGGTAAAGTAAAACACCAGCTTGGAACCGTCGAACGCCGCTTCCACGTTCACCAGCTTCATGTCCAGTTTGTGTTCGGCTATCTTTTTTTCGCAGATCGGAAAAGCTTCTTTTTCTTTAGTACGGTTTTTCTTTTCCGTTTCGATGTCCTGCTCGGTAGCCAGGCGCACCACGGGCTTAAGCTCCCCCACCACGCTGTCATCTGATATGTCCCGGGCGCCCGTCACCGCTTCGCCTATCTCGAGGCCTCTCACCGTCTCTACGATGACCTGAGAACCGGCTTCCGGCCACACGTCTCCGGGAGAAAAATAGTATACTTTACCGGTGGACGCAAATCTCACGCATACAACTTTAGCCATTTTCCCTCCAAATCAGGAATCATATATGTCAAACAGATCAAACAAAAGCGTTTCCAGCACGTAATGCCCCGCCAC
>JAFZLE010000269.1 GCA_017551645.1 Clostridia bacterium
ACGCAGGCGCTGGAAAGCATGAGGACGGTCCAGCCCGACTCTGAGCCTTTTCCCACTACGCTCGTACGCGCGGACGAAAGCATGCTGTGGGTGGAAGGTTTGGCGGATACGCTCTGGCAGGCGTTCAAAACGGAAAAGCTGCCGGAACTGGGCGAAAAGGGCCTGTACCTTCCTAACTGAGCTTCCATACGGCGATGAGGTGAACGATGAGTTGTTTTACTCCCTTTGAACTGCCTACCGGCGCGAGTATTCCCGAGCGCTCGGTGAGTATTACAGACTTTGGCGTTGTACCCGGAGGCAAGGTCAAAAACACGCTTGCCTTTCAAAATGCCATAGCGTATCTTGCCGAGCGCGGGGGAGGGCGCGTTGACGTGCCGGACGGTGTCTGGCTCACCGGGCCGATACATTTTAAAAGCTGCATAGAACTGCACCTGAGCCCGCAGGCGGAGGTGCGCTTCTCCATGGATAAGGAGGACTATCTGCCCGCCGTGTACACGCTGTTTGAAGGCGTGCGCTGCTACACGTTTTCCGCCCAGCTCTACGCGCGGGACTGCCACGACATAGCCGTTACGGGCGAAGGCACGTTCAACGGCCAGGGTTTCAGCTGGTGGTATATGGCGGTGATACGCGAAGGCGTGGAAGCGCTGTACAAGGCGGGAGAAGACGATCTGCCCGTGGAACAGCGTGTGTACGATACTGAAGAACTGGGTGTGCGCCCGGGCCTGCTGCACTTTATAGACTGCGAAAACGTCACGATCGCGGGCCCCACGTTCACTTTCAGCCCGTTCTGGACGGTGCATCCCACCTGGTGCAGCAACGTGATAGTGCGCAACATCACCGTAAAAAACCCATGGGTACACGCGCCCAACACCGACGGCTGCAACCTTGAGGGCTGCAGGCGCGCGCTGATAGACGGCGTATATACCGACACGGGTGACGACGCGGTGTGCTTAAAGTCCGGCAGGGACGCCGACGGCAGGCGTGTGAACATCCCCTGCGAAGACATAGTCGTAAGGCATATAGTCTCCCAGCGCAGCCACGGCGGGATCACCATAGGATCCGAGATGAGCGGCGGCGTCAGGAACGTGCTGGTGGAAGACTGCGAGTTCAGGAACAACCTTATCGGCATATGGATAAAGACCGCGCCGGAACGGGGCGGCTGCGTGGAGAACATAGAATACCGCAACATCAGGATACGACATGTCAGGGAGTACGGAGTCTGTATCACTATGGGCTATTACGTGGATGACAACAAACCGCAGCCGATCCAGCATATGCCGAAGATCAGGCACATTCATATAGACGGGCTGAACTGCGAGTACGCGGGCACGGTGATCTTTCTGGACGGCCGGGAGAGCAGTCCGCTTGAGGACATAAGGCTAAGCAACGTGGTCTGTCACGGAAAAACGAACACTGACATCAAACATGTCATCGGCCTGCAGATGACGAATACGAGTTTTAACTGATGACAATGGACTGTGGTGGCATACCTTTGCCGCCCTGTAAAAAACGGCCGCCCGCGTTAAGCGCGGGCGGTCAGTTTTTCAAGAAAATCCATCGCTCTTTCCGGCCAGCCTTCAACATCTGTGCCGGTGCCGTCCCCGAAAGCGTGAGGCGCGTGGCCGCCTTCTTCCAGCACGGCCGGTATACCGGCATCATCGAGCATGCGTTTCAGCCGTTCGGAATTGGAGGGAGGCACGCTCATGTCGTCCCTGCCGCAGACGATGTAGCACGGCGGGAAGCCGTTTCCGATACGGTCCACGATGTTGTATTCGTCGACATACGCGGCATAATTTTCACCAAACATGTGCTCAAGCAGGTCACCTATGCAGTTGTGCTGCGACCGGGTCTTCAGGTCTATGTAGGGATAAACCGTGAACATGGCGGCGGGGCAGGGCAGGCCGTACTTTTTGTAGCCGAGTTCGGGTACGCCGAAGTTGCAGATCAGGTTCGCCGCTGCTGAAAAACCGCCCAGCGCGTAAGCGCCGGAGTATATGCCCAGTTCCGCCTTGTGCTCAAGCGCGTAGCCTACGGCCGCAGCCAGGTCATCCAGCGCCTTGAGCGCCGCCCTGTCCGTGTTAACGCGGTAGATCAGCAAAAACACGGTATAGCCCTTTTCGACCATGTGCACCGCAGTGGGGAGCGACTCTACCATGGTGCTCACGCATTTGTACGCGCCGCCTCCCGCTATGATCATGAACGGCCTGTCTTTTGCCCGGGCGGTCATATCATCTTCCGGCAGGAGCCGGATAAGGCTTACGTCCCGCTTGCCGGGGTCGTCGGAGCAGTCGCAGCCGTCATACACGAAATACTGCTTTACGCGGCTCCGCCCGATCTCGCGGGCAAGATAGTTAAGGCCCTTTAAAACGCCTTCCACCGCCCAGCCGCTCGCGCATTCGCGCAGGGTCTTATCCGGTGCATCATCTTGGCGAACCGGTTCGGAGCCAGCCGGCGCGTCGTAGTTTGGGATATAGACCAGATATTTGCCAAGCGGCCCCCAGACTGGGTCTGACAGGAGCTTCCTCATGTACGTGTCGGGTGTGAATCTATCCATTGATACTGTCTCCCCAATTCGCGGATAGGCAGGCGATCGCTTCAGTTTTCGTCGGTCCGGCTGCGATATTTCTTCCATACGGTCTCGAACCACTGTTCGCCCGAAGGCAGCGGACGGGCGGGTTCGGCCGCGGTCGGATACTCGTCGCCCTGCTTTTGAGTGTACAAAACCAGGTTTTCGGCGTGCCCGATGTGGGGCAGCGCATGCCCGTCCTCGCCCAGTGCCAGTCCCGCGCCGGTGCTGCCGTACACACGGGCGGCCTCGAGCATCGCACTGATAACGGCGCGCTGGGTCACCAGCTGGTCCCT
>JAFZLE010000270.1 GCA_017551645.1 Clostridia bacterium
ACATGAATAACAATGGATTGTCAACACTGAGACTCGGATTTTCAGCTTTCATTGAGAGTTGACACGGTTTCTCTACGGCTGTATACTTGGAAAAAAACGTTAACACTTATATAGAGGTAATGCCATGAAAAGACGGATCAGCGTGCAGACGGGCGGCGTGTTAGAACGCTACGGCATCGATGAAGGCATGCGGCTGCTGGCGAAGGCGGGTTTCGACTGCGTAGACCTGGGATTGAACTCATTTTTGATGCCTAAAACAATTCGAGAAGGCGCGGTTCAAGGCGAATTCGCGCTGCCCGTTGAGGAATTTATCGATAAACACATCCGGCCGCTCCGGGAAGCCGGTGAAAAGTACGGTATAGGCTTTGGCCAGGCACACGCGCCTTTTCCCTCATGGACACCTGATAATGAAACCATGAACGCATTCCTGATGCGGTCGTTTGAGATGTGCCTGGAGGCATGCAGATACCTGAACTGCCTTTATCTCGTAATACACCCCGCATGCATGCACTATGAGCAGCGGCTGGATCCGGATCGGGAAAAGGAACTCAATATGGCGCGCTATTCGGCGCTCATACCCGCCGCAAGGCGTACCGGAGTGAAGGTGCTGCTGGAAAACATGTTCTCCAGATGCAACGGCAAGCTCATAGAGACTGCCTGCGCGGACATGCACGACGCCTGCAAGTATATCGACGACCTGAATGCTCTGGCAGGTGAAGAACTGTTCGGTTTCTGCTACGACAGCGGTCATGCCGCGGTGCTGGGAAAGGATCAGGGGATCGCTATACACACTCTGGGCAAACGTCTGAAAGCGCTGCATCTGCAGGACACCGACGGGATCAACGACAACCACCGTTTCCCGTATTACGGCGTTACAGATTGGGAAATGGTGCTTAAGTCACTGGCCGAAACAGGTTACGAGGGCACTATCAATTTTGAGACCGTGGGAGAACTCACCGCGCACGATCCCGCGCTGATTCCCAAACTGCTGGAACTGCTGGGCGAGATCGGGCGGCTGTTCGTTTCCAAAATGGAACAATATGAGGAGGGCGGCCTATGAAGATACAGTGGCTCGGGACTGCCGCGGCGGAAGGCTGGCCTGCCGTATTCTGCACATGTGAAGCCTGCATAAAGGCGGCGCAGCTTGGCGGCAAAAACATACGCACCCGCGCGGGGGCCATAGTTGACGACGTACTTCTGATCGACTTGAACCCTGACCTGTATGCGCAAAAGCTGAGCCTGGGGCTTGACCTGTGCCTGCTCAAAGACATCATAGTCACCCATAACCACGGCGATCACCTGACGCCTCTGTATATAGAATTCCGCAAGGCGGTGTATTACGGCAAAGCGCTGCCCGTGATACCCATATACGGGCCGTATGATATCATGGATGATCTTATGCCCTACAAGGAATATCTGGAGATGCATACCGTGGAGGCGGGGGATGAGTTCGATACGGCGATGCACCATGTTACGGTGCTGCCAGCGGTGCACAGCGCGAAAAACGGCAAGTTCTACCTGATCGAGCGTGAAGGAAAGAGCTTTTTATACATGCACGACACCGGCTTCCAGTGCGACGAGGCGCTGGAGATGCTGAAACAAAGGGTCAGACATCCTATCGACGTCATCAGCATGGACTGCACATACGGCCCGAATCCGCTGCCGCCCAACTACACTTCCCACATGGGCTTCGCGGAGAATATCAAGCTTAAGGAGCGGTTTATGCGCGACGGCGTGGCAGACGGGCATACCCGGTTCGTGAGCAATCATTTTTCCCACAACGGGCATATGCTGCACGAGGATATGTGCAAATATATGGAACCATACGGGATAGAGATCGCCTACGACGGCATGATCGCGGAAATCTGATGAAGTTCATAAAAAGCGAGGCGGGAAACGGGATGCATTTTGGAACGAGCGCCTATGTGGGGCTGGGCGTATCCATGGAGGATACCGCGCGTCACCTGGAAGAAGCGCAGGCGGCGGGGGCGGATATGCTGTTCACGTCCATGCAGCTGCCTGAATCCGATGTGGAGGCGCTGCACAGGGATATGCCGAAGCTGACCAAACTGGCCCACGCTCACGGCATGAAAGTCGACGCGGACGTCGCGCCCCGCACGATGGAACGCTTTGGGATCGACAGGATGGACGCCCGGGCGTTCAAAGAGTTCGGTCTTGACGTGATACGACTGGATTACGGTTATTCACTTGATGAAACGGCAGAGCTCACCCACAATACGCAGGGGCTCATGGTCGAACTGAACGCCACGATACCCGTTGAAAAGCAGAGGGACAATCTTGAAGCGCTGCGGAAGGCGGGAGCGAGGATGGACAGGCTGCGCGCCTGCCACAACTATTATCCCAAAGCGCACACAGGACTGCCTTACGCGGAAGCGGTAAAGATGAACTCCGTTCTGCACGAATACGGGCTGGAAGTTGGCGGATTTGTAGCTTCCCAGACCCACAAGCGATATGTGGTGGGCGATGGGCTTCCAACGCTGGAACGCCACAGGACACTGGACGTGTTTACCCAGGCGCAGGAGTGTGCCTTAAGCGGAATGGATTTTGTCTTCATAGGCGACGACATGGCCGCCAAAAACGAGTTGGAAGCTTTGACTTCCGTACAACCTGATGTGATCAAACTGCGCGTGCGTCCCGCCGAAGAG
Source organism: Clostridia bacterium (assembly GCA_017551645.1). Lineage (GTDB taxonomy): Bacteria > Bacillota > Clostridia > Christensenellales > Aristaeellaceae > RUG14130. Next base: position 2,667 of record JAFZLE010000270.1, read on the forward strand.
AGCGAGGCGCTCGAATGGCTCTTAAACAGGCCATTCCGAAAAGCTGACCTTGCTGAAGAACTTCTGCGCGCAGGCTTTGACGGTGAACGCCCCGAGGTGTTAAAGCATTATCCCGGCAGGATACACTGCGAGCGAAAAGTGGGTGACGTAACTATTGACCTGCCATCTTATTACCGTTACGCGGGAGAGGTCAACATTGTGCTCAGCCCTCTGCCTAAAGACGAGCGGATCGCGCTGATGGGAAGGATCGTAGAGAGCGATATCCGAACGCTTGAATTGCTCGATGGCAGAGAGACCCTTATGCTGGTGAAGGAATAAGGCGTTTCACCTTATGGTGTGGGATAGATCATAGTCTGATACGATCCGGTTTTGTATGCGGAAATCATCCGGGAGTTTGTTGAGCGAATTATCGTTTCCAAGGCGGAACGGATCGACGGCAGACATATTCAGCGCATAACAGCTCTATACTTTAATGGGCGGAGCCTTATAAAATCCTGGTGACGGAGGACGACATGGAAGACAGACTTGCACGCTACTCGGATATGCTGAAACAGCACATATACGCTACCTGCGCCGGGATGACGCGCGGACCCGCGGGAAAGCTGCGGTACCAGTACATCGCTCCCGCGTCTGAGGACAGCCCGTATTATTCCGACAACCTGTGGGACTGGGACTCGTGGCTCTCGGGGATCGCTTTCGCCCAGCTGGAAGCGGACAGCGGCGGGAAGGGCAGGTACACGGAGTACGAGCGGGGAAGCGTGCTGAACTTCATGGAGCTTTGCGGGGAAGACGGTTACATCCCCATATGCGTGACACCCGAAAGAGAGCTTCGCGTCCCCGGCCTGGATGATTTGCGCTCCACCAATATGCACAAGCCGGTGCTGGCGCAGCAGATCGCGTCCATACTGCAGAGGGACAGCGCGGATACGGACTGGGTCAGGCCTTGCCTGCCGAAGCTGGAGGCGTTCATAGGCCGTTACCTGTCCGAGTTCCGTGAGCCCGAGACGGGGCTGATGCGCTGGAAGGACGATTTCGCGGTGGGCGTGGACAATGATCCGGCGGTGTTCTACCGGCCCGCAAACAGCTGCGGATCCATCTACCTGAACAGCCTCATGTACAGGGAACTGCTGGCGATGGGCTGCGTTTGGGAAATGCTGGGGGACATCAAAAAAGCCAACCTGTGGCGCAGCAAGGCGGCCGATCTGAGAGATGCGGTGCAGAAATACTGTTGGGATGAGCGCGACGGTACGTTTTACAGTGTGGATTTCGGGCTTTTGCCTGTAGATGGAGGCAGCTGGCTGCACAGCGGTGCTCCGCGAGACTATCCGTGCCTGCTTATGCGCATCGACTGCTGGACGAGCTTCATGCCCATGTGGGCGGGGATATGCACGACGGAACAGGCGGAAAGAATGGCTGCG
>JAFZLE010000271.1 GCA_017551645.1 Clostridia bacterium
CCTGAAGCGCTGCTTGAGCGCGCTTACGGTGTCTTCGTCCCCGAGGATCTTCAGCGTCAGGTGCTCAAGGTCATTAAAGCTCACCGCCGCCTTCGCCTGCTTCATCTCCCAGAGCTTGCTTCGGGACAGGCGGCAGAGCTGTGCCAGCGCCTGGAACGCGTCCCTGTCGGAACGGATGTCATTTAGCGCTACATTGAGCGGTATGTCGGTGAGTTCCTTTATATCGCCTATATGGTCTTTGGCGCTGTCGCGCAGGTTTTTGACCCTTTCCAGCTTGCCTGGATCAAATCCCTCTCCCTTGCCGTTTCCGGCCCGCGCGCTTTTGAATCCCTCCGCCCACACGCGCATGCCTTCATAGGAGGAGATGTCCTTCGCCTCTTCCAGCGCCTGTATATCCTTTTCTATGCAGCCAAGGTAATGGGATGGCCCGTCCGTCTCCATGCAGATCAGCCTGGCCGCGCCAAGCAGATCCCGCGCGCCTTCCAGATGCCCCATGCAGGCGCTCAGCAGCGTATTCAGCCACACGGGGTCGTCGCCTTCAAACAGTTTGAGCGCGCCGTCAAGCCAGCCCTCCGGGTCGCTGCGGGTGTCCAGAAAAGCGCTCAGTTCCCGCGCCATCTGCCTTACCTGCTCCGGCCCCCGCATGAGCATCAGCGCGTCCATGCCGGGGATGTCCTGTTCCAGCAGCTCCTCCAGCGCCTGGGTCAGCGCGTCCTCGGACAGCATCTCCTCTTCCGTCTGCTCCATTATGCGGAAATTCGGGTCTACTCCCGCGGCCTCAAAGCTCATCTTCACGGCTGTAGAGCAGAAGGAATGCAGGGTGGAGATCTGCGCCAGGTCCAGCTTTTCCAGCTGCAGCGCCATCTTTTCGTCCCCCGCGTCCGCTTCGAGGCTCAGGCGCCTGTACAGCTTATCCTTCATGTCCGCGCTGGAAGCCCGGGTAAATGTGACGATAAGTATGTTCTCTATGTCAGCGCCGTCCTGCAAAAGCCCCAGCACCCGTTCCACTAGCACCGTGGTCTTTCCGCTGCCCGCCGCCGCGGATACCAGCAGGTTCGTTCCGCGCGCGCCTATGGCTCTCAATTGCTGGGACGTAAAACCCATATCACACCTCTTAAAGTAAAATTTGGGTTAAGTGTTGCGCTCTTGCAGGAACAAAAGCGACTTTGGTCGAAATTTTAAGGGCTAAAACAGACCAATGTCTGAAAGGAGTCTCCATGAACCGAAATGTGCGGCGCAAAAAGCAGCATATACGCGTGAGCAAGGGCGGTTACGTGATCGTCTGTCTGCTTATCGCTGCCTTTGTAGTGGGCATAATCTGCTTCAACGTGCGGATAGATTCCACCCGCGCCCGCATCAGGCAGGTGTCTCAGGAAAACGCCGCGCTGCAGAAGCAGCTGGATGGGCTGGAGAGCGAGCTCGCCTTCATCAAGACCCCCGAAGGTATAGAGCTTTACGCCAGGGCCCAGGGCATGAGCATGCCCGGCGAGACCCGCTACACTCCCGTCGGCTCCAACTGATCTTAGTTAGTTCCATCGCTCTCCCGGCTTTCGTCGGGGGAGCTTATTATTTCCTGCAAAAGGTAGCGCGGGCGCTGCTTGGCCTCAAAATACGTCTTGCCCACGTATTCCCCCACCAGACCCACCGCGCAGAGTATCGCTCCGCCCACGAACCATACGCTGAAGGCGGCAAAACCCGGGTCGAACCCGGCGCTCAAAATGTCCGCGAGCCCTATTGCCAGGGCAAACAGCATGAACGCGGCGCCCGCTTTCCATATAAGCGAGATCGGCTTCGTGCTGAAGGAGCTTATGCCCTGCCAGGCGAAGGCGAGCATTTTTTTAAGGGGATACTTGCTCTCCCCCGCCGCCCTTTTGCCTCTTTCGTAGTACACTTTGGCAGTGTTCAGCCCTACCAGGGGCACCATGCCACGCAAAAACAGGTTGCTTTCCGGGTATTGCATAAGCGCTTCCACCGCTCTTTTGCTCAGCAGCCTGTAATCCGCGTGGTTGAACACCGTGTTCACGCCCATGCGCTCCATAAGCCTGTAAAAGCCCTCGGCGGTCAGGCGCTTGAAGGCGGAATCCGTCTTGCGGCTGTTCCTTACGCCGTACACCACGTCCGCCCCCGCCCGGAACTCCTTAAGGAACCCGCCTATGGCGTTTATGTCGTCCTGCAGGTCCGCGTCTATGGTCACCAGGCAGTCGCACTTGTCCTTCGCCCAGTCCATGCCCGCCCACAGGGCGTTCTGGTGGCCCCGGTTGCGGCTGAGTTTGAGCCCGGAAAACACGCTGTTTCCCGCGCAGAGCTCTTTTATGATCTCCCAGGTCCTGTCACGGCTGCCGTCGTCCACGAACACCACGCGGGAAGCGGGCGACAGTTCCTCTCTGCTTTCCACGAACGCTTTGAGCGCTTGGGAAGTCAGGGGCAGCACTTCTTCCTCGTTATAGCAGGGCACCACTATATACAGCGTGATCCTGTCCATTTTATCCTCCTATTTGAGCACCACCGCGCCGTCTCCCAACAGGGAGAGAAGCGCCTTTTCGTCAAAGTCCGGGCCGACCCACAGCTCCCTGGGCGCCACGAAGTTTTTGCCTTCCTCGGAGAAGAAAAAGTTCACTTTTATGTCTCCGGGCGTGGTGGCGAGTATGAAGCTCACCGCGTCCAGTTTGTCCCTGGTCAGCTTCAGGAACAGTTTGCGGGGCTTTTCCTGAACGGGCGCTGCCGCCGGGGCTTTCTGCGCCTGCGCGTCGGGCAGCAGGGGCTCGAAGCTTTCCATTATCAGGTTGGGCGCTTTCCCGTCACGGGCGGAGAGCCTGCCCTTTACGAGCAGCGCGTCCCCCTCGTTTATGCCCATCCCCGCGCTTTCGTACACCCTGGGGAAGGCCAGCACCTCTGTGGTGCCGTACAGGTCTTCCAGATTGAGTATGCCCATCAGCTGCCCCTGCCGGGTCGCCCGCTGGGTCTTCTGGGCGATGAGTCCGCCCATTTCCACCCTCAATCCGTCCAGCGCCGCGGCGCTCTGCTCGTCTTCCATAGCCTCGGCGATCTTAGCCGAGTCCATTTTCAGCTTTCCCAGCTGCTCCCGGTAGTCGTCCAGCGGGTGGCCGGACAGGTAGATGCCGGTCATTTCCTTTTCCATGGCCAGGGCTTCCCTGCGGCTGAGTTCCTCCGCGGGCGGGAATTCCTCCGGCGCGCCGGGCAGGTCGGCTTCCTCGAACAGGCTCATCTGGCCGGAAGACAGGCTGCCCGCCTTTTTGCCCGCCGCGTCCATGGACATGTCGAATACCATAAGTTTCTGCGCCCGGTTTCCCCGCATGCGGTCGAACGCGCCTGCCTTTATCAGGCTTTCCACCGCTTTTTTGTTGACCTGCGTGGAGCTCAGGCGGTCTATAAAGTCGTACAGGCCCGTAAACGGCGAGACAGCCCGCTCTTCCAGTATGGCGGCTATGGCGTTGTGGCCCAGGTTCTTTACCGCGTTCAGCCCGAAGCGTATCCCGCCCGCGTCCACGCTGAAGCGCTCCTGCGACGCGTTCACGTCCGGCGGCGCTATCCTGATGCCCTTTTTGCGGCAGAACTGTATGTAATACGCCACTTTGGTGGAGTTGCCCGCGATGGAGTTCAGCATCGCCGCCATGAATTCCACGGGATAGTGGCACTTGAGCCACGCGGTCTGAAGCGCCACCAGCGCGTAGCATGCCGCGTGGCTCTTGTTGAAGGCGTAGGACGCGAAGGCGGTCATTTCGTCGAATATGCGCTCCGCCGCCTGGCGGCTCACGCCCTTTCTGACCGCGCCGGGCACGTCTATGGAGCCGTCGTCCGCCAGCTTACCGTTTATAAAATACTCCTTCTCCTTCTCCATCACGTCGTGCTTTTTCTTAGACATGGCGCGGCGCACCAAGTCGCTCCTGCCCATGGAATAGCCCGCCAGGTCCCTGACAATCTGCATGACCTGCTCCTGGTATACCATGCAGCCGTAGGTCACGTTCAGTATGGGTTCCAGTTCCGGCGTGATGTAGGAA
>JAFZLE010000272.1 GCA_017551645.1 Clostridia bacterium
CTCACCAAGGCCACCGAGCATTTCCGCAAGGTCGCCGACAAATTGAAGGCCCAGGGCATACTGGATCCCAAGGTACTGAACGTCAACGTGAAGACCCTGCAGTATCAGGTGCCCGGCGGAATGCTGTCCAACCTGATCAAGCAGCTCAAGGACGCCGGCAAGAGCGACAAGCTGGACGAGGTGCTGGCGGAAGTGCCGCGGGTCCGCAAGGACTTCGGTTATCCCCCGCTAGTGACTCCCACCAGCCAGATCGTGGGCACCCAGGCGGTCATGAACGTCATCTGCGGCGAACGCTACAAGATGAATCCCAAGGAGAGCCAGGGACTCATGAAGGGCGAATACGGCCAGCTGCCCGCCCCCGTGAATGAGGAAGTGCGCAGGAAGGTAATCGGCGACGAAAAGGTCATCACCTGCCGTCCCGCCGACCTGATCGGCCCCGAGCTGGAGAAGTACCGCAAGGAGTGCGCCAAGTGGTACACCCAGGAGGAGGACGTGCTGTCCTACGCCCTGTTCCCGCAGGTCGCGCCCAAGTTCTTCGAGTACCGCCAGGCCGAGCAGCTCAAGCTCGACACCAGCGTACTGGACAAGGAAAACAACGTAATGCCCATTTAAACAGTCATTCAAGGCCGCGCCGCCCTATGGTGCGGCTTTTTGGTACCCTGAAAGCATTATCCTCAATAAAGGAGGTTCCGCCATGCCAAGGCTTCCCGCGATACCGCTCATTCTGCACGACCCGTATTTTTCCGTCTGGATGCCTGCTGATACACTTACTTCGACCGACACCGCCCACTGGTCCCGCAGTCCCCTGCCCCTGTACATAAACCTTACCGTCGACGGCGCCGCTTACCGCCTGCTGGGCACCGGCAGCGCCGCTCCTCTGGCCTTTAAGGACATGGAGATCACTCCGCTCAGCACCCGCTTCACATTTGAAGCGGGAAGCGTCAGGCTCGCGCTTTCCTTCACTTCCCCCTTCCTGCCTGACGACCTTGACCGGGCGTCGACCCCCATCAGCCTTATAAAGGCGGACGCCGTCTCACTTGACGGGAAGACCCACGATGTGGGCTTCAGCTTCGAAGCCAGCGACATGCTGTGCTACCGCGGAGACGAGAAGCCGGAGCTTGCCGCTTATCCCATGCCTTACCCGGAACTGAACATGATGGCGGTCGGCAGGCTGACTCAGAAGATACTCTGCCACTCAGGCGACGGCATAACGATAGACTGGGGCTACCTGTATATGGGTGCTCCGGGAAGTGAGATGTCATACGACGGAAAGCGGCTTAAATGCGCCTTAAAAGCCGGCGTCGGCGCCGAAAACGTCACTTTCCGGCTGCTTGTCGGCTATGACGACATCGCGTCCATTCTTTACTACGGCAATCCCCGCAAAGCCTGGTATGCCAGGAACGGCAGGGATTTTGCCTCAGCCATGCTGGAAACGCTGGGAAAATTCGATAGCATACTGTCTTCCTGCGCCGTGTGGGACGAAAAGCTGCTTGCGGAAGCCCGTGAGATAGGCGGTGAGGATTACGCGCTGATAGTGTCCGCTTCCTGGCGGCACGTGTGGGCAGCCCACAAGCTCTTCGCCGACGAGAACGGCGAAATGTGCTTTATCAGCAAGGAGAACAACTCCAACGGCTGCGCGGGCACGGTGGACGTGAGCTACCCCTCCACTCCCCTGTTCCTCAGGTTCTGCCCCGAGCTGGTCAGCGCCATGTGCCGCCCCGTGCTAAGGTTCGCCCAAATGCCTGTATGGACTTATGACTTCGCGCCTCACGACGTGGGCAGGTATCCCATCGTGAACGGACAGGTATACGGCTGCGACGGCACCCTGAGCGTGGGCCGACGCCCTCTGCACCAGCCGCCCTTCTACCTTATGCCCGCCCAGCCTCCCCGCTACAACCTCAGGGGACAGATGCCCGTTGAAGAGAGCGCCAACATGATAATCATGCTCTATGCCGCCTCGTATTTCGGCGCGGACGGAAGCCTGGCCAGGCAGAACAGGCCTGTACTGGAAAAATGGGTGCGGTACCTGGTCGAATACGGCGAGGATCCCGGCGAGCAGCTCTGCACGGACGACTTTGCCGGCCATCTCGCCCATAACGTGAACCTGGCCGCCAAGGCGATGGTGGGCGTTATGTGCTACGGCAGGCTTATGGAAGACTGGGGCGAGGACGGCTCATTTTACATCACAAAGGCCCGTGAGATGGCGGCCAGCTGGCTCAAGCGCTGCTCGGGCGGCGAAGGGACGCCCCTGACATTTGACGGGCAGGGCTGGAGCATGAAATACAACCTGGCCTGGGACAGGGCGCTGAAGCTCGGGCTCTTCGACAGGGCTTTCTATCAGAAAGAAGCGCGTTCGTATCTGAAGTATATGAACGATTACGGCCTGCCTCTGGACAACCGCAAGCCATATACCAAGAGCGACTGGGAGCTCTGGACAGCAGCCATGTCGCCCGACGCTGAAGTGCGAAACGCCATTATCTCACGGGTAGCCCGCTATCTCAGGGAGACCCCGGACCGGGTCGCCTTCAGCGACTGGTACGACACTGTGACAGGCAAGCACGAGCAGTTCATCGCCCGCAGCGTACAGGGAGGGCTGTACATGCCTTTCATATGCTCCTGGGCAGATTGACTTTGATAAAAAAGCGCGCTATAATGCTGTCAGCACGAGAAAAGGGGCGATCGTATGAAACGAGTCATGGTTTTTCTGCTGATCCTGGCGCTCGCGGCGAACCTGTGCGCTTGCGCTGAAGCCGGCTTTTTCTCCAACGTCTTATCCGCTGTGATCGCTGCCGGAGTTGACAGCGGCGCGGAAAACTCAGGCACCGTCACAGGCGTCATAGGCGGCGCCGACGGCCCGACCGAGATCTTCGTGACCGGGCAGAGCGGCCCCGACAATTTCCTGGCGGGAGTGCTGCAGGCGATGCTCGACCGGGCACAGAGACCCGTGCCGGAGCCTACGCCGGAGCCTACGCCGGAACCCACTCCCGAACCCACACCGGAGCCGACGCCGGAACCTACGCCTGAACCGACGCCGGAGCCAACGCCAGAACCTACTCCCGAACCCACACCGGAGCCGACGCCTGAACCCACGCCGGAACCCACTCCCGAACCTACGCCAGAGCCTACTCCTGAGCCTACTCCCGAGCCTACGCCTGAACCCACGGCAGAGCCTACTCCTGAGCCGACCCCGGAACCTACTCCGGAACCGACACCCGCGCCGACACCTGCCAAAGAAGCGGGCGTGAAATTCATGGCGGTAAGCTTCAGCATGAGCGGCGTTGAGATGAGCGCGGAGAACCTGGGCGGCGTGTATTCGGTTATCTTCCATGAAAACATGACCGCCGACCTGGTACTGGCCGACGCTCCCACCAACAGCGTGCCCTACACCGCGGAAAACGGCGGCGAGCTGGTAACGGTGCACCTCGGCGGAGAAGACTTCGTGTTCGAGTACAAAGACGGAGCGTATATATTCGACTTCGCGGGCACTATGGTACTGCGCTTTGAAAAGGAGGCTGAGTAATGAAACGGTTTGCAGCGACTTTGCTTGCTTTGGTGCTGGTCATGTCATTTGCGCTGGCACACGCGGACATTCCCTTTTACAAAGTGGAGGACGGCGTCATCTACATAGACCTGGATAAGGACGGCCAGCTGGAAGGCGTGGAGCTTTACTGTGAGACCGATCCCGAAGGCCTTGGCACGCTGGGCCTGAAACTGATACGCGGCTCCGTGGTAGGCGCGGATATCAAGCTGTGCGATTACGCCGTGTACGACTTTATGGAGCTTGAGTCCCTGATAAACGTGTACGTCTCCAATTTCACCGGTTCGCCCCGGCTCGTCCTGGAGGCGCACTTCGCGGGCAGCGAAAGCGTGTACTCCTACTGGATGCTGCTGCACTACGCCTACGGGCTCATTTTCGTGGACGCCCTGTGCTACGACCCGGGCTTTTCCAGCGGAGTCGGGCTCTATTCCTCGTTCTCTCTGGACAATCCCCAGCAGCTGCTCATCTATTCCGCCGGGTACGACAGCTTTTCCAAGAACTCTTACATCACCGCCCTCACCAACGCGTTCGGAGAGTGCGGCCTGATGTTCAGCTTTAAGCCCCTGCCCTTCACCGGTGCGCCGGAAGCCGCCCGTGTCGCGGGCATAAACGAGGGCGGGCTCATGTTGACCATGAGCGCCACTGCGGAACTGGCGGACGAGTATCTGGAGCCTCAGACCGCCGGTGATCCTTCCTCCTCTTATTCGGGAAGCGTAGACGTCACCGCTACCGGCAACGTGAACGTACGCGCCGATGCGGGCAAGGATTACAAGTCCCTGGGCACGCTCAAAAAGGGCACCTCAGCGCCTTATCTGAACGTCAGCAAGGTGGATGAACGCGGCGTCGTGTGGCACAAGGTCAGCTTTAACGGGAAGGAAGGCTGGGTCTCATCCATGTACTCCGCCTGTAAGCCCATTGACGCCGTTACGCCCAAGAGCATCGCCGGCACCGTTAAAGCCACCGGCGACGTGCATGTGAGAAAACAGGCCGACAAGGACTCCACTATAATCACCACCCTCAAAAAAGGCAATTCGCTCTCCTTCGCCTGGGAGCTCAGGCTGGACGACCGAGGGATCGTTTGGTTCAGAGTCTACACGGGCACCGGCAGCAATACGGGCTGGGTATCCAGCAAGTATTCGACACTCAAATAAACAGCATCAGTACTGTTTGAGCGGCCGGGGCCCACAGCGGTCCCGGCCGCGATCGTATAAAAGGAGGCAGATCATGAACGCGGAGATAGACATTTCCAACGTGGAGCTCAAGACGCCCAGATTGCTCTTACGCCCCTGGCGGGAGAGCGACCTGATCGACTTTTTCGCCTATGCCAGCGTTGACGGCGTGGGCCAGATGGCGGGCTGGAATCCCCACAAAAGCATTGATGAATCACGGGAGATACTGGGCAGTTTTATAGAGCACAAAAAGACCTTCGCGCTGGAGTATGACGGCCGCGCGGTCGGTTCTCTGGGGATAGAAAAGTACCCCGAGGACCGCTTTCCCGAACTGGCCGATAAGCGCTGCCGCGAATTGGGCTTCGTGCTGGCAAAGGACTGCTGGGGGCAGGGTCTGATGCCCGAAGCTGTAAAGGAAGCCTGCCGTTACCTGTTTGAAGACGTCGGGCTGGATGTCATACTCTGCGCCCATTTTCTTCGTAACGAAAGGTCCGCCAGGGTGCAGCAGAAATGCGGCTTCGTTCCCTACGCCCTTGGCACTTACCGGACACATTACGGCACGGTGGAGGACGACCGCACCAACATACTGACAAAGGAGCGCTGGACGGAGCTTCAAAACGGAAAAGCTTAAGGCGTCCCCCCCGGCGGCAAACAGCCGCCGGATCTCTTATGCTTAAACCCATGCTCATAAAAAAATAACTTGCAAATTCCGCAAAAACAGCTATAATAAAGTGGTCTATGTGTATAAGCACAAAAAGTATCATTTAAGGGGAGAAGCAAATGAAAGACTATACTGCAAAGAATATCCGCAACGTCGCCGTACTTGGGCATGGCGGCGAGGGTAAGACCACCCTCGTCGAGGCTCTGCTCTATACCGCCGGCGCGATCGACCGTCAGGGCAAGGTGGAAAACGGCACCGCCACTACCGACTATGATCCCGAAGAAGTGCGCCGCCAGATCTCTATTTCCGCAGCGCTGGCTCCCCTGGAGTATAAGGACACCAAGATCAACCTGGTCGACATTCCCGGCTTCTTCGATTTCGCCGGCGAAATGATGGGCCCCCTGACCGTATGCGAAGGCGCGCTCATCACCGTGGGCGCTGTGGGCGGCCTGGACGTAGGCGCCGAGAAGGCGTGGAAAGAGTGCGACAAGCATCATACCTCCCGCATGATCGTCATCAACAACATGTCTCGTGAAAACGCCAATTTCGAGAAGGCGCTGGCTACCATCACCGACAAATACGGTTCTCACGTGGCTCCCATCGAGGTGCCCATCGTGGAAAACGGCCAGTTCACCGGCGTCGTGTGCGTGCTGGAAAACAAAGCGTTCAGCGGCGAAGGCAAGACCCTTAAAGAGATCCCGGTCCCCGACAGCGTGAAGGATGAAGTCGAGTCCTGCCGCGAGAAGATAATGGAAGCCGCCGCCGGCGCCGACGAAGAACTTATGGAAAAGTACTTCGAAGAGCTGGAGCTCTCTCCCGAAGACACCATGAAGGGTCTGAGGAAGGGCATACTGGACGGAAGCGTAGTGCCGGTAGTGTGCTGCGACTCCATCACCCGCGTAGGCCTGGGCAAGGTGCTGGACAACATCGTTGACCTGCTGCCCTCTCCCGACGGCCGCGTGCATAAGGGCGTCAATCCCAAGACCGACGAAGCTGACGAGCGCGTCACCGCCGAAGACCAGCCCTTCTCCGCTCAGGTGTTCAAGACCCTGGCTGACCCCTTCGTGGGCAAGCTGAGCCTGATCAAGATCAACAGCGGCGTGCTGACCGGCGACATGACCCTCTACAACGCCAATGCCGAAAAGACCGAGAAACCCGGCACCATCTACTACATGCTGGGCAAAAAGACCAACCCCCTCACCAAGGGCGTGGCGGGCGACATCATCGCTCTGGCCAAACTGGTAAGCGTTTCCACCGGCAACACCCTGTGCGACCAGGCCAAGCCCATCAAGTATCCCGATATCGACTTCCCGGCGCCCTGCATCTCCATGGCCGTTTACGCCAAGAAAGCCGGCGAAGAAGACAAGATCTTTAACGGCCTGAACCGCCTGATGGAAGAAGATCCCACCATCACCGTCACCAAGGTCGTGGAGACCACCGAAAGCCTTATCAACGGCCTGGGCGAGACCCAGATCGACGTGGTCGCCAAGAAGCTTGAGAGCAAGTTCGGCGTGCAGTGCCTGCTGCAGGATCCCAAGATCCCCTACCGCGAGTCCATCCGCAAGAAGGTCGACGTACGCGGCCGCCATAAGAAGCAGTCCGGCGGACACGGCCAGTTCGGCGACGTGGTGATCGAGTTCCGTCCCAACGACGATCCCACCAACAACGAGTTCGTGTTTGAAGACGCGGTCGTGGGCGGTGTTGTGCCCCGCAACTTCATCCCCGCGGTCGAAAAGGGCCTGAGGGAGAACATCAAGAAGGGCGTGCTCGCGGGCTTCCCCGTGGTGGGCCTGACCGCCAAACTGCACGACGGCAGCTACCACCCGGTAGACTCCTCCGAAATGGCGTTCAAGACCGCCGCGCGTCTGGCCTTCAAACAGCTGGACACTGCCAGCCCCTACCTGCTTGAGCCCGTATACCGTGCCAAGATCATCGTGCCCAACGACTACGTGGGCACCATCATGGGTGACATGAGCAAGCGCCGCGGTTCCGTAGGCGACCAGCAGACCCTGGAAGGCGGCGAGGTACAGCTGGAGGCTACCGTGCCCCAGAGCGAAATGTTCAAGTACGCCACCGACCTGCGCTCCATGACCCAGGGCAGAGGCTCCTTCTCCATGGAGTTCGACAGCTATCAGGAAGTGCCCGCCCAGAACGCCAAGAAGATCATCGAGAGCGCCAAGAAGGACGAGGACGAGGACGAATAATCCGCCTGACGGATACAGCTTATATAGCAGGAACCGGGAAGCAAAAATGCTTCCCGGTTTTGTCGTTTATGTGCATGCTATATAAGACTGTTTATAGGTAACACATCTTTATTCTGATGGTTCGGACAGGCAGGCTGATCAGCAATATGAAACAAACTAAAACAGTAAAGGCAGTATCTCTTTATACTTCTCATTTATAGGTGTAGATCTTACACAGTAACCATATTTGTTGATTTCAGTTATTCCCTGCTTTTTGTCAAGGCAGGCCTTCAGAAATGTCCTATGTCTATCAGATGTGGATGCCCATGGCAGCAAGCGAATATATAAGCTTAACATGGCAGTGTTTTTATGCTTTTTATCCTGTTGAGCCAAATCGACACCTCTTTTCAGCAATTTCCAACCAATTTCGAGCGCCCGCTCTTCGTGGATCCATGAAGCAAGATAGTGAAATTCATTGCAGCCTTCTTTTGTAACTACATTGACCGGCCAATGATGCTTAAGCAAGTATTC
>JAFZLE010000273.1 GCA_017551645.1 Clostridia bacterium
CACCGGCCTTTATGGCGGCGGCGGTATCGTTCAGCGCCTGCTTGGCCTGATCAGCCAGCTTGTTGCTGCGGGCTTTCATTTCGTTCAGGCGGCCGATGATGGGCTCGTCCCTGTCTTCGTCGCTCATGCGGGTGGCGATGATGTTGCGCGCTTCGGTAACGGCCAGATTGATGTCTTCGTCGGAAGGATCGGCGTAGTTCTCAGCGGCGAAACCGTTGTAGAGCTCCAGCTTCTCTTCCTGCTTCAGGCCACCCATCACCTCGTTGTAAATGGCGGTGTAGATGCGCTTTTCGGGAGCCTTGCCGGAGGTGTACAGCTCGGTGTACAGCGCCTGCTTGGTCTCGGCGTCCAGATCGGCTTCCTTCTGCTTATACAGAGCGTTCAGATTGGCTTTGTCGTCGTTGCCCGGATTGTCAGCCTTTATCTTGGCGTAGTCATCGGCGTACTTGCTGGCCAGCAGGGCCTTATAGTCGTCGGTCTTGTTCTGGGCATAGACTTTGGCGGCAGTCTCGGGATACTTGCCGGCAAGGTAGACTTTGAAGTCGTCCAGCTTGCTGGTCGCGAGGCCTTCCACGTAATCGTCGGGGTAAACTTCCATGATCTCCCTGTTGTAGGCTTCTACGGTCTCGTTTACCCAGGGCAGATGCACGTCGATCTCGTCTTCGCTGTAAGCGACGGACGCAGCTTCATAGGCGTTCTTCAGGGCAGTCTCGGCCTTGGCCAGGTTTTCGGTAGCGGTGTCATAAGCCGCCTTGGCGGTATCCAGCTGCCTGGCGCAGGTGTTCAGAGCGGTGTTGAGCTTCTTCACATCGGCGTCGACGTCTTCCTGGTTGAAGCCGGTGGCACCGGAGACTTTGGTGATAACATCGCTGATGTAGGCGCTGACCTCATTGTACTGGTCCTGGGCCTTCTTATACAGCACTTCGCAGTCCTCGACGTTCTGGGCGATGCTGTTGTAGTTGGCAAGGCACTCCTCAAACGCCTGGAACGCATACTGCTGATTGACACGCAGGATGTTGGTGGAATACACCTTGGAAGTGTTCTTGCCGTCGGTGCCTACCACTATCTTCTTATAACCGTCCTGGGTCTCGTCGCTGCCGTTGAGCACCCAGGTGCGTCCGTAAAGGATATCCTGGTCGCCCTGCGCGGTGACTTTGCCCTTGCTGTCAACGGCGTTTTCGGGCACCAGCTTGGTGGTGTCCTTGCCGTAGGTGAAGTAGGGGCTGAACAGCATAACCAGCATGCAGATGCACAGGATGGCTATGAGCAGGCTCATCCATCTGGACCTGGTCATGGTGAAGCTGAAAGTTTTCATGGTCTCCTCCTTAGCAGATTTTTTACCTCGAACATTATTTTATCTTAACATTGCCGTCCTGTCAACCGCTTTTGTGCAGTTTTTTGGGGTCTCGGACGGTTTTTTATGCAGTATTTTTGCCGATTTCAGCCATTTAGTTTCCCTGAAGGCGTTTTTTGCCGCGTTTGGGCGCTCCGTGCCGCCTCAAAATCAGGCATTTTCCCAGTCGCTCTTCGTCTCTTCCCGGCTGGCGAGCTCATTGCCCCTGCCCATCACCTTCGTCCCCGGCGGCACGGACTGGGTTATGAACGCGTTGGCTCCGATGAGGCAGTCATCACCTATTACCGTTTCTCCCCCGAGTATGGTGGCGTTGGAATATATGGTGACCCTGTCGCCTATGGTGGGATGGCGCTTGAGCCCGGAGAGCAGCTGACCTTTACGGGTAGAGAGCGCCCCCAGGGTCACGCCCTGATACAGCTTGACCTCATTGCCTATCTCAGCCGTTTCGCCTATGACGACGCCGGTGCCGTGGTCGATAAAGAATCTCCGCCCTATCCGCGCGCCCGCGTTTATGTCTATGCCCGTGAGCCCGTGGGCATATTCGGTCATTATCCTGGGTATCATGGGCACTTGATGTTTGTACAGGCTGTGGGCGAGCCTGTACACGCAGATCGCGAAAAGCCCCGGATACGCTATGATCACGTCCATCGGGCTGTCTGCGGCGGGATCGCCGTTGTACAGGGCATCCACATCCGTTGAAAGCACTTCGAGTATCTCCGGCAGTTCCCGCAAAAAGCCGTCCACCGCTTTCGCCGCGTTTGCCTCCGCGCTGTCGCAGTCCTTGACCGCAAAAGCCCGGGCACACTCTTCCTCCAGTATCTGGCTTATCTCCTGAAGCTCGCCAGCGGTAAAAAACGGGTTGTCCTCAGGCCTGGGCGCGTCGTAAAAGCCCGGAAACATAAGGTTCCTGAGCCTTACAGTCACGTTTATAATCCTCTCCCTGTCCGGCAGGCGCTTTGACGGGCAGGCAGGCCTCACCGCCGACATATGCAGCTCGTTTATCCTGTCCGCCGCCTGCTCAATCGTTTTTCTTGGGTTGAGCGGCATTTGTCTTCCTCCTCTTCGTGTATCTTTCTTCCTGCGGAAAGTTGGCTTGCGGGGCGTTGTTCAGGGCGTAGTCGGTCAGGAACGCGCTGTATGCCCTGATCGAGTTCATGAATTTCTGCTGTTTTTCGGATATCTCGGCTTCCGTGGAAAACCGGGCCATCTTGGCCAGCGCCCTCTCCCATTTGCCGGTGGTCACGGCGCTGGAGATCTCTTCAGGCACCACCTGTATGAGTTTCTGGCCCTTAACGGTCGAGATTATGCTCTTTCTTTCGCGCTTGGCGTATCCCACCTGGATAAGCCTCTGGATAATGGCGGCCCTGGTGGCGGGAGTTCCGAGGCCCGCATCCTTCATTTTTTCTCTGAGGTCTTCGTCCTCTATCGTTTTCCCGGCGTCCTCCATGGCCTTGAGCAGCGTGTCGTCCGTATAGAAGGCGGGCGGCTTGGTCTTCTGCTGTTTGACGGAAGTCTTTAAAAGCTTTGCGGAGTCTCCCTCTTTGACTTCCGGAAGATCTGCCTGGGCGTCGGTCTTTTCGCTGTCGTCACCGGCGTATACCGCCTTCCAGCCCAGGTCGACCAGCGCGTTAAGGCTTGTTTTGAACGGGTCGTTTTCTACCGCCGTAACGATGCCAAGTGCGTCGTACACGTAATCGTTGTAGTGGTTGGCGATAAGGCGCTTCGCCACAAGGTCGAAGACCTTTGCTTCATCCTGTGTGAGGCGGGACAGATCGC
>JAFZLE010000274.1 GCA_017551645.1 Clostridia bacterium
ACATACCCGAGACGCCCGCCATGCGGGAAATGCTGTTTAAGTACACGCCGCGCCTGTTCAAGCTCTACGAAAGGGTCCTAAACGGCTTCTGCCGGGACAAAAACCTGGCTCTCGCCAAACAGGAGCCAGAACGTTTCCGCGTGAAAGGCTCGATGGAATTTATAAACATGCTTTACAGAGCGGGCGTCAAGAACTATTTCGTCACGGGCGCGGTGGTGCAGAAAGGCATGGGCATGTTCGAGGAAGTGGAGTGCCTGGGCTACCCCATCGGCGAGGGACGGCTGATAGAAGACATCATCGGCTCTACCTGGGATAAAAAACTGCCCAAAGACGAGATCATGCTTGAGCTTGCCGAAGCTCTCGGCGCGCGCGGTGACGAGATACTTGTGACCGGCGACGGCAGAAGCGAGATCAGCGCGGGAGTAAACATGGGCGCGCTGACGCTCAGCCGTCTGAATCCCGACGCCGTCCGCCAAAGGCAGCTACACAGGCAGCTGGGCACTCACATGATCGTGAGCGACTTTTTCGACCCGCTTATCGGAAAGGTGTTCGGCTGACGGCGCGGTCAGACGCGCATTAGTATCCATACAGCAGAAAATGGCACCGGCTGTCCGCAATGGCAGCCGGTGCTTTATCGATGGGTTTTGTATTCCGTTCACGGGGCAACGCGGGCGCCTATCCTGTCCACAGTGAGCGCTTCTATGCGCCAGTGTTCGGAAGAGGAAGCGGACAGCGCTTCGCGGATCTGGGCCGCTATAAGGTCCTTTCTGTATACGTCCACTACGGCCAGGCAGGTCGAACCGGAACCGCTTATGCAGAAAGCCGAAGCTCCCGCGTCGCGGCAGATGCGGTGTACCATGTCGTAATCGTGTATCAGCGGCCTGCGGAAGGACTGGTGGATGCGGTCGTCCATTGCCTGGCCTATCAGCATCAGGTCACCGGTCTCAAACGCGCGCAGCAGCACGCCCAGGCGGGACAGGTTGAACACCGCGTCAGCGCGGCTGTAGCTGTCGGGCAGCACGGCGCGGGCTTCACGCGTGGACACCTCGTAATCCGGTATCAGGGCGATAAACCCGATAACTCCGCTCACAGGCACCTGCGCGGTAATGGGCAGACCATATTTTATCATGGACGTATTCATGCCGCCGAAACAGCAGGAAGCCACGTTGTCGGGATGGCCTTCTATGCCGGTCGCCACCTCGACTACCGCCTGTTTGTCCAGCCCTTCACCGTTAAGCTCGTTGCAGGCATACGCGCCCGCGACCAGCAGCGTCGCGCTGGAACCCAGCCCGCGGCTTACGGGCACATTCGTGTCTATGTGAAGCTTAAGGCCTGAGTGCGGGATACCAAGTCGGTCCTCCATCCTGCGGTAAGCCACCACGAACAGGTTGTCCTCGTTCTGATAGCAGGGATCGCAGCCGGTGATCTCGACTCCTTCGTCGGTCAGCTCGCAGGTGAAATCCGCGTACAGTGACAGCGCGCAGCCCAGGCAGTCGAATCCGGGACCCAGGTTGGAAGTGGTGGCGGGAACGCGTACGTGAATCCTTTTCATCCTTTGAGTACCTCCTTAACATATGCCAGCATCTGCGTCTTATCCACGCAGTCGGAAAATCTCGGCTGCAATTCCTTCAATTCTGCCAGATTGGCCGGGATCGGCACTCCGGTCAGGTCGCTTAGCACATCCATTGCCTCAAATCCCGTAGCCGGGCGCTGTGCCGATATGGCATCCAGCACGTCAAAGCCGAACTTGTAGGGCGACGCCGTGGAGAGCACCACGGTCTTGGTGTTATCCCCGGTCTGCGCCTTTATATCCCCGGTCACTTTCCAGGCGACGGCGGTGTGGGGGTCCAGCAGATATTTGTGCTCCCGCCAGACTTCCCCTATCGTTTGTTTCACCGTAAGGTCGTCCGCCCAGCCCGCATCAAAATGCTTTTGCATTTCCTCGGTAATGTGCTCAGGCGCCCTGTAGATGCCCTTATCGCGCAGCTCGCGCATAAGCTCGTCCACCAGTTCGAAGCTGCCGCCGGCAAGGAGCAGATACCTTTCCAGATTGCTGGATACCAGTATGTCCATGGACGGCGACACGGTGCGGAAAAACGGCCTCCTGCGGTCGTAAACGCCGGTTTGTATAAACTCCGTCAGCACGTTGTTTGCGTTGGACGCGCAGATGAGTTTCCCCACTGGCAAACCCATGCGGCGCGCGAATTCTCCCGCAAGTATATTCCCGAAATTGCCGGTCGGCACCGCGAAGTTTACCGTTTCGCCGTTTTTGATCTCTCCCATGCGCACCATGTCCCGGTACGCCTTGAAATAATACGCCGCCTGAGGCGCGAGCCTGCCTATGTTTATGGAGTTCGCGCTGGACAGGCGCAATCCTTCGCGCTTGGCCCAGTGTTCCGCTTCGTCGTCCGCGTATATCAGTTTTACGCCGGTCTGGGCGTCGTCAAAGTTTCCCTTTACGGCGCACACGCGCACGTTCCCGCCCTTCTGGGTAGCCATCTGCGCTTTCTGTATATCGCTTACCCCGCCCTCGGGATAGAACACGATTATACGCGTGCCCGGCACGTCGCGAAAGCCTTCAAGCGCCGCCTTGCCGGTGTCTCCGCTGGTGGCGGTCAGTATCGCCGTTTCTTCGCTTATGCCCAGCTGTTTACGCGCGAGAGACACCAGTCTGGGCAGTACGGAAAGCGCCACATCTTTAAACGCCGAAGTGGGTCCGCGGAACAGTTCCAGCACGAACCTGTCCCCCACCTTTACCAATGGAGTAATGTCCCGGGTCTGGAATTTGCCGGCGTAGGCTTCGGGCACCAGGCGTTTTATCTCTTCTTCCCCGAAATCCGGAAGTATTTTATATACGATCTCAGCGAACAGTTCCGGCGCGTCAAGCGTGAGTACTCGGTCCATGTCCACGCGCATGCTGCCGAAATCCAGGGGCGTATACAGTCCCCCGTCAGGAGCAAGTCCCGTCAGGACCGCCCGGGCGGCCCCTGCAGTATGTTTTTCAGAGCGAGTACTGTAGAATTCCATATTCCGCTCCCGTAAGCCAATTTGTTCTATGATACAATCACGCGCGTAAAAATACAAGCGCAATCGTGTTGTTTATTCCGGGTATAAACACGGTAACACTGTTATTTTTTTGCAAAACCAGCACATAATCTGAACGTTTTGAGTCTCCGGTGAAAGCAAAGCACGCGTACGATGCGCGCTCTGCGGCGGGAAATTCCCGAAGATGACCGGTTTTGGACTTTATCACGGTTTTGACAGTTGACAGTCTCTGCGTTTCGCGGTATACTCGCGACATTACATCGACCAGGGAGGAAAGACATATGACGCAGTTAGTTCGAAACGGCCTTATATTTGACGCCGTCCACCCCGAGCCGTACAAAGCGGACATCCTTATCATGGACGGGAAGATAAAGCAGAT